>CAKRVU010000001.1 GCA_934408835.1 uncultured Oscillospiraceae bacterium
GAAGCAACAGCTATAGAAGATGAAAAAAGGAACTTGCTGGTTTGATATCTGAAAGTCCAGATAATGATTATGATGTTTTGATACCAGAATCGTAAAGCATTCTTGTGTATTTACAATTCCAGAAAATACTTGTACAATTGCATATATGAAGATGGAATTAATTTCAGCAAAAGAATATGTGCCATGAAATGGTAAAGAAAGTGACGGCAATTGCATTGATATTCATGAGTTCTGTGGATTGTGGAACGCCGAAGCCGTAAAATATGCAGATAGGTTACGATGTTGTTAGATGAAAAGGTGTAGATTCTTGAAATAGCAGAGCAGGTGTTAGAGGAACAAGACCTATTCGAAGCGCAGAGCTTAGGGGCGACCGCATAAAGGCTCCGGTGCCATTTTGTCATTTACCATTCGTTGTTTGGTATAACGGATAAACTTCCTGTGCTTTAATTAATTTAAGAGGTAGACGGCTATTTTTTCTGTTCATAATACTCGTTGTTTTACATCCCAAAAATATCGGTGATATGGATGCAATTCGTGTTCGGGTGTTCTACTAGGTCTTGATTAAGCTCAAGGCATAATGTGAAACGGGAGATTCCTACTGTTTTGACAATCTGTACTTTCGGCAATTCTTGCCACAGCAATATTTCGATTTGTGTGCACCTTTTTTGTCAGGTGTTGGGATTTTCGTCATCTTGTGTTATCATATTCCCTAGTTATAGCAGATCTCCATGGTTTTTGTTGTTTGGGAAACTTTAATGATACCACGTCTACTATAACTCTTTCTATCTGTCCGATTTGATATTGCAATTTAGAAGATTTTAAAAGTTTTTTCAAATTCAAAAAAATCCTTGACAAATCGTTGGGAGTCTGTTATTCTGTTTGCCATTTTGAAGCAGACTTTTAGCTTAACTCTCACCTTGCCACTGCTGTGCGCCGGGTCAATATCTTACCAAGTGTACAGGTATTGGAGCGCGCAGGCAGTTGTCTGCGCTTTGTTTGTTTATCTGGCGTCAGCGATCACAATTCGCTCATTGATTTTTTGGAGGTGCTTATCATTAGCAATCGTAGAGATCTGCAAATTAACGAAGAAATTCGGGAGAGGGAGGTGCGCGTTGTTGACGCCGACGGAAGTCAGCTGGGTATCATGAATATCCGCGACGCATTGTCGGCTGCCGCTTCAAAGGAACTGGATCTTGTGAAAATAGCTCCCCAGGCGCAACCGCCCGTCTGCCGTATTATGGATTACGGGAAATACAAGTTTGAACAGCAGAAACGGGAGAAGGAAGCGAGGAAGAACCAGAAAACGATCGAGGTCAAAGAAGTTCGGATGTCGCTCAATATTGACGTGCATGATTTTAACACCAAGGTGAAAAATGCGCAGAAATTTTTGAAGTCAGGCGATAAGGTCAAGGTGTCCGTTCGTTTTCGTGGACGGGAAATGACGCATACCTCGCTTGGAAGCGACCTGCTGCGCCGGTTCCTTGATGCCTGCTCAGAATTTGGTTCCGCAGACAAGGCGCCGAAGATGGAGGGACGCAGTATGATGGTCATACTCTCCCCTAAAACACAAACGCAGAAACCGAACAAGAAAAAGTAATTATGATTGGAGGAAACAAAGATGCCGAAGCAAAAAACACATAGTGGTGCAAAAAAACGGTTTCAACTGACAAAGAACGGAAAGGTAAAACGTGCGCACGCATACAAATCGCACATTTTAAACAAGAAAACGACCAAGAGGAAAAGAGGCTTGCGCAAGGGCGCTTATGTTGACCCGAGCAACGCCCCGGCAATCAAAAAGCTGATTCCTTATCAATAATTTTGATTTTTATTTGATGTTACAACGAAAATCGCGGCATTTGGAGGTATGAAAAAATGGCTCGTGTAAAAGGGGCAATGATGACCCGTAAAAGAAGAAAAAAAGTATTGAAGCTTTCTAAGGGATATTTTGGAGGAAAGAGCAAGCTGTTCCGCACCGCAAAGGAAGCGGTGATGAAATCCGAACAATATGCTTATATTGGAAGGAAGCAGAAAAAACGCAATTTCAGAAAGATCTGGATTACAAGAATTTCCGCAGGCTGCCGGCAGAACGGCATGAATTATTCTACCTTTATGAACGGTCTGAAAAAGGCGGGGATCACATTAAACCGCAAAATGCTTTCTGAGCTTGCAATTCATGACCCGGCTGCTTTTTCTACCCTTTGCGAGAAGGCCAAGGCGGCTCTTTAATGAACATCTATTGCGCTCCCGTTGTTTGGATATCTTCCGCAAACGGGGGCGTTTTCGTATTTGGATAAGGAGATCAAATGGTACTGTCCAGTCGTGAAAATCCCGCCATTCAGCAATATCAAAAGTGCAGACTGCATAAGAAATTCCGCGATCGGTTTGGTCTGTTCTGTCTGGAGGGGATGCGTCTTGTTTGCGACGCAATCAAATCAAACGCTTCTTTGGAAAAAATTTTTGTGACCGAGAGCTGCTTTGAAAAGCACGCGGAGCTATTTGCCGACGTCGGACTGAAAACGTCAGACGTTTTATTTGTTACTGAAGAGCTTGCGTTATGGCTTTCGGATGTTTCGGCGCCTCAGGGTTTGTTTGCGCTGGCAAAAAAGCTTGACAAACCGCAATACGCTGTTACAATAAAAGAGAATGGCTGTTACCTTGCGCTGTGTTTTATACAGGATCCGGGCAATCTTGGCACAATGTTGCGAACGGCCGACGCGTTGGCAATGGATCACGTTTTTTTATGCGGCGGTTGCGATATTTATCACCCGAAGGTGGTGCGTAGTACGATGGGCGCTTTGTTTCACCTTCCGTTTTCGGTTTGCACGCAGTTCCAACCATTGCTGGAGCAGTTTGCTGATGCCAATCTTCCAACCATTGCAACGGTAGTCTCAAAACCGGCGGAGGACGTTTTTTCCCTTTCTGACCACGGTGGAGGCGGCGTCCTGTTGATTGGCAACGAAGGGAACGGGCTCCCACCGGAGCTGGTTGCTGCTTGCGACCGCAGGGTTACAATCCCCATGCCAGGAGGTGCGGAGTCTCTCAATGCGGCGGTTGCTGCATCGGTGTGTATGTGGGAGCTTGTTCGGGAAAGGATACAAAAAGGAATGATTCCATGAATAAAAATGTACTTTATTACCTTTGGCTTGCGGAAGCCTTCTCTTATGGCAGCATCAAGCCGGGACTGATTTTAGATCAGGAGCCGGACGCATGCGCTTTTTATCATCAGTTCAGGCGCTCAACGAGGGAATTCCCTTTTTTGAAGCGTTCGGATTTGGAATCCCTCCAAAAGCACACGCCTTCGGAATATGAAGAGCGGGTTTTGGAATGCCAGAGAAACGATATTCATATCCTGTGTTATACCGACGAGCTCTATCCGGAGCGGCTCAGACAGATTGATTCTCCTCCGCCGGTGCTCTACTATCGAGGGGACCCCATCATCTTGACGGAACGCTGCATCGCGATGGTCGGAACCAGGCATTCCTCGGAGTACGGGAAGCAGACCACTTACCGGATTGCCCAGAAGCTTGCCGCTTATGGAATTGTAATCGTCAGCGGCTGCGCAGGCGGAATTGATACGTTTGCTCATACGGGCGCGCTGGAAGAGGGGAAAACAGTCGCGGTTTTGGGAACGCCTCTGAACAGAAATTACCCCGCCTTTAACGCCGAATTGAAAAGACAAATTCAGGAAAAGGGCGGGTTGATTATCAGCGAGTATCCGGTCGGCGCACCCGTTCACCGCGGGTTCTTCCCGATTAGAAATCGTTTAATTTCGGCGCTGTCAGACGCAGTTTTAGTGATGGAAGCGCCGCAGCGTTCGGGGGCGCTGATTACCGCTTCTTGCGCAGTGGAACAGGGAAAGGACGTATTTTGCCTTCCGCCGGCGGATATCGGCAACGAGCGGTACGATGGTGTGAAGGGGTATTTGCGCGATGGCGCAAGACCGCTTTTGGACGCGAACGATGTGCTGGAATTTTATCGGTTTTCCCGGCGTCCTCTTTTGCCCAATCTTCCGGAATGGGAATCGTTGGAGGAAAAGGAAGAACAGATTCAGGAACAGAAGGAGCGCCAAAAGGAGCCGACGCGGCTTTCTGATGAAGCGAAGAAGGTCTTTTTGGTTCTTTCTGACAGACCGCGCGAAGCGGAAGAGATTATGCGGCTGGTTTCCGTGCCTCCGAATGGGATTTTTTCCGCTTTGACCGAGCTGGAGCTTGCAGGCTTGATTTTCAAAAGAGGAAGCGGTTACTATAAGAAATGTATCTGGTAAATTTGGATGATATCAGGATAAGGAGATAGCAAAGATGGCAAAGCTTGTGATTGTAGAATCCCCTGCAAAGGCAAAGACAATCAAAAAGTATCTGGGCAGAGAGTATGAAGTGGTCGCCTCTATGGGGCATATCCGCGATCTTCCCAAATCAAAGCTTGGTGTGGATATTGAGGACGATTTCACACCGCAATATATCAACATCAAAGGGAAAGGTCCTTTGATCAAGTCTCTGAAAAAAGAAGCGGCAAAGGCCGAACAGGTATACCTTGCAACCGACCCGGACCGCGAAGGAGAGGCGATTTCTTGGCATTTGGCGTATCTGTTGGGTCTTGATATTCACCAGAAAAACAGAGTAGCGTTCCATGAGATTACCAAATCGGGCGTCAAGGGTGGGATGTCGCATCCTCGGGAAATCGATCTCGATTTGGTCGACGCGCAGCAGGCGCGCCGGGTGCTTGACCGCCTGGTGGGGTATAAACTGAGCCCTTTTTTGTGGAAAAAAGTGCGTCCGGGACTCTCCGCCGGAAGGGTGCAATCGGTTGCGGTTCGTTTGATTGTAGACCGTGAGCGTGAAATCCGCGCGTTTGACCCGGAGGAGTATTGGTCGATCGACGCATTGTTGAAAAAAGAAGGGGGAGCTTATCCGCCTTTTTCCGCCAAAATGTACGGCAAAGACGGGAAAAAGCTCGGTATCGCTAATCAGCAGGAGGCAGAAGAGGTATTACAGCAGCTGGAGGGCGCCGTTTATCAGGTGACAGACGTCAAACTCGGCTCCCGTCAGAAATCTCCGGCACCTCCGTTTACAACTTCCACGTTACAGCAAGAGGCGTCCCGAAAATTGGGGTTTCAAGCGCAGCGTACCATGCGTGTGGCACAGTCGCTTTATGAAGGTGTTACCGTCAAAGGGATGGGGGCTGTCGGTTTGATTACCTATATGAGAACCGACTCCATGCGTGTTTCGGATGAAGCTCGGGCAGCTGCCGGAAAGGTGATTGCCGACCGGTATGGTGAGAATTACTTGCCCGATCGTCCGCGTTATTACCGCTCAAAGGCGAAGGCGCAGGACGGTCATGAGGCGATACGTCCGACTATGCCCGCCGTTTCGCCGGATCAGGTGAAGGACTCTTTGACCGCAGATCAGTATAAGCTTTATAAATTGATCTGGGAGCGGTTTATTGCCAGTCAGATGGCGAGCGCGGTTTATGATACCGCTGCGGTCGATATCAAGGCAAACCAGTATCTTTTCAAGGCGTCCGGGCGTTCGCTGCGGTTCCCTGGATTTACCGCAGTCTATGTCGAAGGAAAGGACGATGAGACGGAGCAGGGAGCCAAATTGCCGCCTCTGTCCGCCAACGAAATGTTGCAACTTGAAAAATTGGATGGAAACCAGCATTTTACACAGCCGCCACCGCGGTACACCGAGGCCTCTTTGACCAAAACGCTGGAAGCTTTGGGAATCGGGCGTCCGAGCACCTATGTTCCCACCATCACTACCATTGTACAGAGGGAGTATGTAGAGCGGGAACAGAAACAGCTCAAGCCCACCCTGCTAGGAGAGGTGACAACCGATTTGATGAAAGATCACTTTGCCAACATTGTCGATGTTTCCTTTACCGCCAAGATAGAAGAAGATTTCGACCAGGTTGCCGACGGCAGCATGCCGTGGAAGGACGCTATTCGCGGGTTTTATCAGGAATTTGACGCTACCCTGCAAAAAGCCGAGGAGGATATGAAAGGGGAACGTGTAAAAATCCCGGATGAGGAAACGGATGAGGTCTGCGAAAAGTGCGGGCGTCCGATGGTGATCAAGCGGGGGCGGTATGGACGTTTTCTGGCATGCTCCGGGTATCCCGATTGTAAAAACACTCGCAAGATCGTGGTTCCTACGCCGGGCGTTTGTCCTCTTTGCGGCGGAAAGATTTTGAAGAAAAAGTCGGCGAAGGGGAAAATTTATTTCGGGTGCGAGCACAATCCGACCTGCTCTTTTATGAGCTGGGATGAACCGATTGCGGAGCGTTGCCCGAATTGCCAAAAGACGCTGTTTCGCAAAAAGGGAAAGACGGCGCGGGTATATTGCGCGGCGGAGGGCTGCGATTATTCGAGGGCCGGCAAATGAGAGTAACAGTAGTAGGAGCCGGACTCGCCGGATGCGAGGCGGCATGGCAGTTGGCGAAGGCGGGGCTTTCGGTCTCCCTTGTGGAGATGAAGCCGAAAAAATATACGCCGGCGCATCACTATCAGGGGTTTGCGGAATTGGTTTGCTCTAATTCGCTCAAGGCGTTCCGCCTGGGAACGGCCGGCGGTATGATGAAAGCGGAAATGCGTCTGTTTGGCTCCCTGATTTTGGAGGCGGCGGAGCAAAACGCGGTGCCGGCCGGCGGCGCGTTGGCGGTAGATCGGTATGCCTTTTCGGATGAGATTACCCGGCGGATACGGAAACACCCGTTGATTGAGGTGGAGGAGAGGGAGGTTACAGCCGTTCCCGATGGACCTGTGATCATTGCCACCGGTCCGCTGACTTCCGATTCGCTTGCTGACGCGGTGTTTGATTTTGTCGGGGAAAAGAGGCTTCATTTTTACGATGCGGCTGCCCCGATTGTAACCAAAGAGAGTATCTCTATGGAACGCGCCTTTTTTGCCGCCCGTTATGGGCGCGGCGGGGCGGACTATATCAATTGTCCGATGAACGAGGAGGAATACGAGCGGTTTTATCAGGCGCTTGTTTCGGGTGAGACGGCGCTCCTCCATTCATTTGATAAACGGGAGTTTTATGAAGGCTGTATGCCCATCGAGGTGATGGCGAAGCGTGGAAAGGACTCTATCCGTTTCGGACCTTTGCGTCCGATTGGGCTGCGACACCCGCAAACGGGAGAACGCTTTTACGCGGCGCTGCAGCTGCGGCGTGAAGACGCGCAGGGGAGTCTTTATAATTTGGTGGGCTTTCAGACCAATTTGAAATTTCAGGAACAAAAGCGGATTTTTTCGATGATTCCCGGACTGGAGAACGCGGAATTTGTGCGTTACGGCGTTATGCATCGCAACACGTTTTTGGACAGCCCCCATTTATTGGACGAGCGATTTTGTCTGAAAAAAGAGCCTCGAATTTATTTTGCAGGACAGATGACCGGCGTGGAAGGGTATATGGAATCGGCCGCGTCCGGCATATTGGCCGGCTTCCATCTGGCGCGGGAGTGCCTCAAACGGCCTCCGTTGGTTCCGGCGCCGGTTTCCATGATGGGCGCTCTTTGTCAATATATCAGCGACCCGCAGCGTGAAAATTTTCAGCCGATGGGAGCCAATATGGGACTGCTTCCTCCGCTGGAAACGCCGATTCGCAACAAACAGGAACGATATGAGGCGCTTGCGCGGCGCGGGATTACAGCATTAGAGAGGCAACTGGAGGAAGGAAGATGAAGATCATTGTCGACGCATTCGGGGGAGACCGTTCTCCGGCAGCGGTGGTAGAGGGCGCGGCGCTTGCCGTTGGGGAGTACGATGATATCGAAATCATCCTGACGGGGAACCGGGAAACGCTGCTTCAGGAACTCAAGAGGCAGGGCGTTTCTTCCGACCGAATTGACATTCGAGACGCGTCCGGCGTCATAACGGTGGAAGAGGATCCCTTTGAAATCCGGCGTTCCAAAAAGGACAGCTCTATGGGCGTGGGATTGCGCCTTTTAGTTGACGGAACAGGAGACGCTTTTGTCAGCGCCGGCAGCACGGGGGCTTTGGCAGTCGGTTCTTCCTTTGTCGTACGGCGGCTCAAGGGAGTGCGCCGTGCCGCGTTGGCTCCCACCCTTCCGTCGTCAAAGGGCAGCTTCTTATTGCTCGATGCCGGTGCAAATCTCGATTGCCGTCCGGAAACGCTGCTTCAGTTTGCCGTTATGGGCTCGGTTTATATGCGATGCGTGTTTGGCATGCAGCAGCCGCGTGTTGGATTGGTCAACGTGGGCGAGGAGCCTACCAAGGGCACCGAAGCGCACCAAGAAGCCTATCGGCTGCTACAAGACAGTCCGTTTTTGCATTTTGTCGGCAATATAGAAGCGCGCAGTCTACCCCTTGGTGTTTGCGATGTGGCTGTTGCGGACGGATTGTCTGGAAACATGATCCTCAAAACAATGGAGGGAATGGGTCGCTTTTTTGTTGATATGTTAAAAGATTTGTTTTTGAAAAATCCAAAAACGAAGCTTGCCGCAGGGTTGTTATATCGCGATTTAAACCAGTTGCGGCGACAGATGGACTATACTGAATATGGCGGCGCTATCTTTTTGGGCGCTTCCCGTCCTGTCGTCAAGGCGCATGGCAGTTCTGACGCGAATGCCTTTAAAAACGCAATCCGCCAGGCGCGCGCGTGCGTGGATAGCAACATTATAGAAGAGATGAAGCTTGGTCTAAACAAAATTTCGGATAGAGAGAAAGATTATGCGAGAGTTTGAAAAAAAGATAGGATACACCTTTGAGAACCCATTGTTGTTAGAAACGGCGTTTACCCACTCTTCTTATGTCAACGAGGGGAAACACGAGCGGGAAAACAACGAGCGGCTGGAATTTCTCGGGGATTCGGTGCTATCGGTTCTGGTAGCTGAGCACCTCTATCGTTCCTTCCCCAAAAAGACGGAGGGGGAGCTAACAAAGCTGCGCGCTTCGTTGGTGTGCGACCATTCCCTTGCAGAGTTTGCGAAAAGAATTTCACTCGGAGATCAGCTGGTGATGGGGAAGGGCGAAGCCAATTCAGGCGGGCGCACCCGTCTGTCCAACCTGGAGGACGCGTTTGAGGCGCTTGTGGGCGCCATCTATCTGGACGGCGGTCTGGAGCAGGCGCGGCGTTTTGTCCTTTCCTTTTTGCCAAAGAAGATTGATTTGGCGCAATCGGAACGGTTGCAGGATTATAAGACGCAGCTGCAAGAGATCATTCAGCAGAATCCAGAGGAAAAGTTGCGGTATGTTCTGGTCGGCGAAAGCGGTCCTGATCACGACAAACGGTTCTCCGTTGAGGTGTGCCTCAATTCCAATGTGATTGGGCGCGGGAGCGGAAAGAGCAAAAAACAGGCGGAGCAGAACGCTGCAAAGCAGGCGCTGGAACTGATGGGCTACAACGCGAAAGCGAAATAAAACGCTGCAAAACCCGAGTGGAAGGGAGGAAAGTCGGATTTGCTGCTAAAATCATTGGAATTACAGGGCTTTAAATCCTTTCCGGATCGAACCCGACTGGAATTTCACCGGGGGCTTACCGCCGTTGTGGGACCGAACGGCTCGGGGAAGAGCAATATCAGCGATGCCATCCGCTGGGTTTTGGGAGAACAGTCTTCTAAAACGCTGCGCGGAAGCCGGATGGAGGACGTCATTTTTGTCGGAACCCAGAACCGGAGGTCTCAAGGATATGCCAAGGTTTCACTGGTCTTTGACAACTCTGACCGCACCTTTTTATTGGAAGAGGACGAGGTGACGCTTTCCCGAAAATATGATCGTTCGGGCGAAAGCGAGTACCTTTTGAACGGGAAGCCGGCGCTGTTAAAAGACGTTTTGGCACTGCTGATGGATACTGGACTCAGCCGCGAGGGGTATTCCATGATCGGGCAGGGACGAATTGAGGAAATTGTCTCCGCCAGGTCGGGAGATCGCCGTCAAATTTTTGAAGAGGCGGCGGGGATTACCAAATTGCGCTACCGCAAGCGAGAGGCGTTAAAACAGCTAAAGTTGGCGGAGGAAAACTGCGTTCGGTTGACCGATATCCTGCGCGAGCTGGAAGAGCGGGTCGAGCCTTTGAAGAAGCAGGCGCAAAAGGCGAAGGAATATCGTATTCTGGACGAGCAGCGGACTTCTTTGCAGATTTCCCTTTGGGTGGAAGATCTCATGGACGGCAGGGAACGGCTGCGGCAGATACGGGATGAGCTGGCGCTTGCGCAACGGGATTATTCCGAGCAGGAAGAACGGCTTCAGACTGTTGCAGACGAGACGCAGCAGCTGTATCAGCAGCTTCAAACGGCGCAGGGCATGGTGCAAAAGCTTCGGCTTGAAAAGGAGCAGCTGTTTCAAAAGCGCGCTCAGGCACAGACGAGGCTGGCCGTTTTGCGGGAGTCCAAAGCGCAGGGCGAAAAGAACCTTGCGCGTCTTGAGGAGGAGACGGCGGCGTATTCTATGTCCGGGCAGCAGCTTTTGCAGCAGCGCCAAAAAAGAGAAAGCGAATTGTTGGTCCTTGCGGACAGGGGACAGGAACTGACGGTGCAGCTTCAAAATCACACCCAAAAGCTTGCCCGATTAAAGGAGCAAGAGGACGAGTGCTCCGCTTTGCTGCAACAGACGCAGGAGCGGGAAAACGGCTTGGAGCTGTCCCGCTCGAATATCGCTTTTACCATAGAAGCGCTGCAAAGCCGCGTCCGGGAACGGTCGGAGCAGCAGCAGGAGCTTTCCGATCAAAAGGAGTCTCAAGAAACGCTGCTGCAACAATTTCAACGGCAGTACAGCGAGACCGAGTCTTTGCTAAATGAAATCGATCAGAAGCTTTTGGAATTGGAAAACCGACGGAAAGGATACCGGGTGAAACAGCAGTCGCGCCTGAAAAAGCAAGAAGAATTTGAGGCGGCGTTCCAAAGGCTTTTGACCTCTATTCGAGAGAGGGAACAGCGAAAGGGTATTCTGGAGGAATTCGAGCAAAATATGGATGGATTCTCCCACAGCGTCCGTTTTCTAAAGAAAGAAAGCCAGCGGGGTGCGCTGACGGGGATTTGCGGTACGGTAGCCGAATGCATTAGCGTTGGGGAACGAGAAACGCTGGCGATGGAAACGGCTCTCGGAGGCGCGTTGCAGCATATCATCGTGTTGGACGAAGGGGCTGCTAAACGAGCCATTGTCCGCTTAAAGGAGCGAAATGCGGGACGAGCCACCTTTTTGCCCTTAACTGCTGTTCAGGGAAAGCGTTTGCAGCAGTCGGGGCTTCTCTCTTTGGATGGGGTAATCGGTCTTGCGTCTGATTTGATTTCCTTTGACGAACGCTACCGCCCGGTGATGGAACAGCTTTTGGGGCGGACGGTGGTTGCCGAGAATTTGGATGTTGCCGTTGCCGTTGCCAAACAGTACGGCTACCGTTTTCGGATTGTGACGCTGGATGGGCAGATGGTGCAGGCGGGCGGTTCTATGACCGGCGGTTCCCGCTCTAAAAACAGCGGAATTCTTTCCAGAAAAAACGAAATTTTGAAACTGAGAGAGGGCTTGGAGAAGCTAGAAGAAAAAAAGGTCGTTGCTGTGCGGCAGCGCGCTAAGTTGCTGGAACAGACTGAGGAGCTTGCCGCGACCTTGCGATCGTTGGAAGGCGAGGAAACGGGGTATCGCGAAGACCGCATTCGGGCGCAGGAGGAAGGAAAACGGATTCAAGAGCGCATTTTTTCACTCGAAGAGGCGCAGAAACACTTTTTTGAACGGGTCGCCGGAATCGAACAACAAAAAGCCTCGGCGGAGGCGGAATTGTCCGCTCAAAAGGATGCGCTTCAGGCGCTTGAAGGGGAGTTTGCCCTGTTGGCGGAAGAAAAGGAGTCTGTTATCAACCGGCGGGTGGACTTGGACACCGCGAGAAAGACCGAAGAGGAACAGCTGCAAACACTGCGTTTGGAACAGGCGGCGGTTGCGGCGGAGTCGGCGCAGCAGGACGCATTTCTTCAATCCATTCTGCAAAGGCAGGAGGAGGGTGAGGAGCGTCTGTCCCGTCTGAAAGAGGAGATTCTGTTACAACAACAATTGATAAAGACTCAGGAGTCGGATATGGAACAGATTCAGACAGAATTTGTTCAGACAGACGATGAGGAGAAACGGCTGGATTCGGACGTTGCGGAGCACCTGGCCGTTCAAAATGAAGCCGAAAAGCAGATCCAAGAGCGGCGGCTGACCGAGCGGCGACTCCAAGAGAAAAAGGAACAGCTTGGATTACAAAAGGCGCGTCTGGAGGAACGAAAAGGCGTTTTTCTCCGGGAGGAGGAGAAGCTGTTGGGCGCCCTTTGGGAACAGTATCAGATAACGGAGAGCGAAGCGCGGGAACGAGCGGTTCCCCTCTCGGATTTGACGGCGGCGAAGAAGGAACTTGCCACAGTGAAAGGCAAAATCCGGGCGCTGGGAGCTGTCAATCCGGGCGCGATTGAGGAATATCAGGAGGTGTCGGAACGATACCGATTCTTACAGGCGGAGATGGACGATATTCAAACTTCAAAGGAAGGGCTGGAGCGGATGGTACAGCAGCTCACCTCAAACATGCAATCGCTGTTTCGCACTGCATTCGATCAGATAAATCAGCACTTTTCGCAGATATTCCGCGAGCTTTTCGGAGGCGGCTCGGCTGAACTGAGGCTGGAGGATGACGCAGAGATTCTCGACTGCGGAATTGAAATCAAGGTGCAGCCGCCGGGCAAAATTATCAAACAGCTGTCCGCCCTTTCCGGCGGCGAAAAGGCGTTTGTTGCTATTGCGATTTATTTTGCCATTTTAAAGGTGCGCCCGGCGCCGTTTTGTATTCTCGATGAAATCGAGGCGGCTTTGGACGACGTTAACGTCGATCGGTTTGCCTCTTATTTAAAGAAGATGGATCGCGATACACAGTTTATTGTAATCACGCACCGCCGCGGGACGATGGAACAGGCGGACGTGTTATACGGTGTGACAATGCAAGAGGAAGGCGTTTCGAAGCTGCTGAAGCTGGGTGCGGCAGACGTGGGAGGCTATTCCTGAAAGGAGAAAATATGGGGTTTTTTCAAAAAATCAAAAAAGGATTGACAAAAACACGGCGCGGGATGATGCAGCAGGTAGACGACGCGTTCGCAACCAAACCGGTGGACGAGGAGCTATTTGAAGAATTGGAAGAGATTCTGATTTTGTCGGATGTCGGAATGGAAACTTCTATCGAAATCTGTAATCGGCTGCGCGCGCGGGTAAAGTCGGAGAAGATCAAGGAGGCTTCCGCTGCAAAGGACGCTTTCCGTCAAATTTTGATTGAGCTGCTTTCTTGCGATCAACCGATGCGCCTGGAGACAAAACCGTCCGTTATTTTGGTGGTTGGCGTCAACGGCGTTGGGAAGACAACAACCATAGGAAAGCTTGCGTGGAACTTTAAGCAAGAAGGGAAAACGGTTCTGCTGGCGGCGGCCGATACCTTTCGTGCTGCGGCTGTTGATCAGCTGGCCATTTGGGCGGAGCGCTGCGATTGTCGTATGATTCGGCATGAGGAAGGTGCGGATCCGGCTGCGGTTGTCTATGACGGCATTGTATCCGCCAAAAAGAGGGAATATGACCTTGTTATCTGCGATACCGCCGGGAGACTGCACAACAAGAAAAACCTGATGCAAGAACTGGAAAAGATTATGCGTGTTGTCCGCCGCGAGGGGGACGGCTGCGATATTGAGGTGCTGTTGACGCTTGACGCGTCGACCGGACAAAATGGCGTTCGCCAGGCGGAGGAGTTTCAACAGGCGACTGACCTGACCGGCGTGATTTTAACCAAGCTCGACGGCACGGCGAAGGGTGGCGTGATTGCCGCGATTCGACATAAGCTGGGGTTGCCCATTCGATATGTCGGCGTGGGGGAGCAGCTGGATGATTTGCAGCCGTTTTTGCCGGAAGAATTTGTAAACGCTTTGTTTGAGGAGACAGAATGAAACTGATGATTGCAACCGGGAACGCCGGAAAACTGGCCGAGTTTCGCAGATTGCTCGCGCCTAGAAATATTCAGGTAGTTTCCGCATTGGAAGAGAAATCGTTTGATATGCCGGAGGAGACGGGCAGCAGTTTTGCGGAGAACGCTTGGATAAAGGCGCATGCGCTGTATACCGCGTTTGGGTGTCCATCTTTGGCGGACGACAGCGGACTGGAGGTCGAGGCGTTAAACGGCGCCCCCGGAATCTACTCGGCGAGATACGCCGGAACAGAGGCGACGGACGCTGAAAACAATGAAAAACTGCTTTTGGCGCTGGAAGGGGAAGAAAACCGTCGCGCGCGTTTTGTCTGCACCATTTGTTATATCGACCGGACGGGGCAGGCGCACTATATTACCGAAAGCTGCAACGGACAGATTGCAACGGAGCCGCGCGGGGACGGCGGCTTTGGGTACGACCCTTTGTTTTTATATGATGGCAGAAGTTTTGCGGAACTGTCCGGAGACGAGAAGGATCGGGTCAGTCACCGTTCCAAAGCAGTACGGAAATTTGCAGCGAGCATAGGAGAATGGGAATGATAACAAGCAAAGAGCGGGCAGGACTGAGAAGTCTTGCCAACAAGACGGAGACAACGATACAGATTGGAAAGGGAGGACTGACTGACGAGGTATTGGCGCAGATGCTCGAAACCCTCACGGCGCGGGAGCTTATCAAGGTGCATTTGCTGCCAACAGCGCTTCTGTTTCCGAAGGAGGCGGCGCAACAGGCAGCGCAGAGGCTAGACGCGGAGATTGTTCAGGTAATAGGCTCGAGATTTGTGCTATATAAGAAGAACCCGGAGAAAAAGGCGTGAAAATCGGTATTTATGGCGGTACTTTTAATCCGATTCACTTAGGGCATATCTCTTTGGCCAAGCAATTACAATGCCAGTTTTCGCTCGACCGGGTGCTTTTGATTCCGACCGGAGAGCCTCCTCATAAGCAGGCGGAGGTTCTTGCGCCGGCAACAGATCGGATTGCACTTTGCCGGCTGGCCACGGCTGAGTACCCGGAATTTTCGGTATGCGACCTGGAGCTGCAGCGCGGCGGGAAAAGCTATACCGTTGATACTTTGAGAGAACTTCGGAACAGATTCCCAAACGATCGCCTTTTTTTGATTTTGGGAAGCGATATGCTCTTTTCGTTCACCTCTTGGAAGGAATACCGCACCATTTTGAAGGAGACGGTTCTTTTGGCGGGCGCGCGCAAATGGCGGGAATATGACGCGTTACAGGAGAAGGCAAAGGAACTCTGCGCAGAGGGCGGGAAGGTTTTGGTGTCCCGGATTTCTGTCGTGCCTATTTCGTCTACAGTTGTCCGTATGCGAATGGCGCAGGGCGCTGATTGCAGGGATTTTTTGCCTCCTTCTGTGGAAACCTATATCAAAGAGCACGCTTTATATTCCGATCGCAAACAGATGGTGCGGGAGATTCAAGCCATTGCCGCCCAAATGCTCAAACCTGAGCGGCTGAGACACACGCAGTGCGTGGTGAAGGAGGCGCTCAGGCTTGCTCACAGGTTCCATGCGGATTCGGAACAAGCGGAGCTTGCGGCGTGGCTGCACGATATTTTGAAGAATCAGACGAAACAAAGTTTGTTGCAAATGATGGACGAGTATGGTATAATACTTTCCGAACTGGAACGGAGATCGCCGGCTTTGTGGCACGCCATTGCCGCCCCGGATTACTGCCGGTGTCAGCTTGGAATAGTAGATTCGCAGGTGTTAACGGCGATCCGTTACCATACCACAGGACGCGCTGGGATGAGTCTGTTGGAACAGATTTTGTATTTGGCGGACGCTATCAGCGAGGATCGCGATTATCCGGGCGTGGAACTGCTGCGAAATCTGGCGGAGCAAAGTCTGGAAAGCGCCATTTTAACCAGCTTGACGTCGTTGCTCTCCCATCTGCTTTCGCAGGGACTCTTGTTGCATCCTGATACTGTAGCAGCTTATCAGGAGCTGACTCTAACACACATGGAGGATGATTATGACAGACGATATGTTCGGCAATCCTCGTACTTCGCCGGAAAAACAATCTAGACAGGGGGACTCCGGGAAAAAGAAGGCTGTGCCTTCTTACGGTGCCTCCGTTCAGCGGTCGAAACCGAACGGGGAGACCGGGTTTTCGGATGATGAGGTTTATATTACACGGTCGCGAAACACATCTGCGCCGCCGGATAACGATCCTTTGACCGGACAGCAAACAAAAAGTGAGCCGAAAGCCAATTCGAACGGCATGAAAGCGAAAAGAGGAACCCCCACTCCGACCGGCGACGGAAGGAGCGTTTCTGGGAAAAAGGTTCCTCCGAAGAAAAAAAGAAAGAAGAAAAAGCGCCGGAAATGGCCGTATATCCTTTTGATTTTTTTCCTCTTTGTGATCGGCGGCTTTTTTTATGTTTGGAACAGCGCCTTTTTTCAAAACGACACTGACGCCGGTTCCGCCGGTTTGAATCCAGAGATTGCAGGCGCGGAACAGGATGTTGTGAACATCTTATTTCTGGGAATTGACAACGATGAGGGGCGCCGAGAAAACATGCTGACAGATACCATTATGGTTCTTTCTGTCGACTGCAAAAACGGACAGGCCAACGTTCTGCAAATTCCGCGTGACACTTATATCGGGACGGAATACACCGCGACCGGAAAAATCAACGCGCTTTATTCCTCGAACAGCGAATACAGCGGGATTGAGGGATTGTCCAACTTTATTTATGAAAACCTCGGGATTCCGCTGGATCATTACGCAACGATTACCATGGAAGGGCTGCGCAACGTCATTGACGCAATTGGCGGCGTGACCATCGACGTGCCTTACGAAGTCGATTTGGACGGCGTGGTACTAGAGCCGGGCGTGCAAACGCTCGATGGCAATGAATCGGAAAAATTCATTCGTCAAAGGCATGGCAAGGGATACGAAAACGGCGATTTGGATAGGCTTAAGGTGCAGCGGTTGTTTATGGCTTCCTTAGTCGAGCAATTTTTGGGTACCAGCAAGTCGACCCTTCTCACCTTGCTGCCCAAGCTTTCTGGGGAAATCAGCACGGATATGACGACCGGCGAGATGGTTGACCTGCTCTCGAAGGTTTCGGGAATGCCTGCGGATTCCATTGGATTTTATATGGTGCCGGGGCAGAGCGCTTATGTCAACACCAAGGCGTATGGGCAGCAGTCGGTTTACAGTATCCACAAGCAGCCTTTGGTCGATTTGATCAATCAGTATTTCCTGGCCGGGCGCGAACCTATTACCGTGGATGATATCTTGTTGCCCGAACTGGACAACGATGAGGACGCTTTCGACGATGTGGGCGGCAATGTCAACCAGATTTTGGGGAACGAGTCGGACGAAACGGTTGAACCTTCTTCGACCTCTTCGGGCGCTCCAACGTCTTCGAGCAGCCAAACCTCTTCCGCCAAGGGGAGCACTTCTTCCGGCAAAAGTTCTCAAAAACAATATGACTGACCGGCGAATCAGTCGGTTATGAAGGGGGAATTTCAGTGGACAGTATGGGACTGATTCAAAAGATTGTAACGATATTGGACAAGAAAAAAGCGGATGATATTCAGGTGATTCGGGTTTCAGATATCACCTCTTTAGGCGATTATTTTATCATTGCCAGCGCGGACAATGTCACCAAGGTAAAAAGTCTGGTGAACGAGGTGGAGTATCAAACCAAACAGTTAGGATACCGTCCGGCGCGGGTGGAAAAGGACGCTTCCGCGCAGTGGATTCTGTTGGATTATCAAGATGTGATTGTCCATATTTTTTACCGTCAGACGAGAGAGTTTTATGATTTGGAGCGTCTTTGGGCGGATGGGGAGACCCTGCCGCTGGACGCTTTTCTGGAAGGAGAAGAGACCGATTGAATTATCCGTTTTCAGAAATTGAACAAAAGTGGCAGAAGATTTGGCAAAAAGAGAATACGTTTTCTGCTCAAATTGATCCGAACAAGCCCAAATTTTACGCGCTGGTCGAGTTCCCGTACCCTTCCGGACAGGGATTACATGTAGGGCATCCTCGCTCTTATACCGCGCTCGACGTTGTTGCGCGGAAGAGAAGACTGGAAGGGTATAACGTTCTTTATCCGATGGGCTGGGACGCTTTTGGTTTGCCCACCGAGAATTATGCGATTTCCCATCACATACACCCGCAAAAGGTAACGGAACAGAATGTCGCCCGGTTTAAAAAACAGCTGCAGGCGCTTGGGATTTCCTTTGACTGGAATCGGGAAATCAACACAACCGATCCATCCTATTACAGATGGACGCAGTGGATTTTCCTTCAGTTGTTCCAAAAAGGACTTGCTTATAAAAAGGAGATGGCCGTCAATTGGTGCACCGACTGCAAGTGCGTGCTGGCAAACGAGGAGGTAGTCGGCGGGCGCTGCGAGCGCTGTGGCGGCGAGGTGGTACATCGCAAAAAATCGCAATGGATGCTCAAAATTACCGAGTACGCAGACCGTTTGGCGGACGACCTCGACCAGGTGGATTATATCAAGCCGGTCAAGGTTCAGCAAAAAAATTGGATTGGGCGTTCTTATGGCGCGCAGATTCGGTTTGAGACGACGGCAGGTACCGAGATCGCTGTTTATACAACCCGCCCGGACACCCTGTTTGGAGTAACTTATCTCGCGATTTCGCCCGAGCATCCGCTGTTAGAGGAGAAGAAAGAAATGCTCGCCAATGCGGATGAGGTGGAAGCCTATCGGGAAGCGGCGGCAAAGAAATCGGAATTTGAACGCAGCGAGATCAACCACGATAAGACGGGGGTTCGTTTAAACGGAATCGAAGCGATTCACCCGGTGACCGGGCAGAAGCTCCCGATTTACAGCTCGGATTACGTCCTGATGAGTTACGGAACCGGCGCCGTTATGGCTGTTCCGGCGCACGATTCGCGGGATTATGCCTTTGCGAAGAAGATGGATTTGCCGATTGTTGAGGTTGTGTCCGGCGGTGATATTTCCAAAGAGGCGTTTACCGATTGCGCTACCGGTAAAATGATTCATTCCGACTTCTTAGACGGTCTATCTGTGGAGCAGGCAAAAGATGAGATTCTCCGCTATTTGGCAGAAACCGGGAAGGGAACACCTAAGGTCAATTATAAATTGCGCGACTGGGTGTTTGCAAGACAGCGTTATTGGGGAGAGCCGATTCCGATTGTGCATTGCCCTCATTGCGGCGCGGTTCCGCTGCCGGAATCCGAGCTTCCGCTCACCTTACCCGATGTGGATTCTTATGAGCCGACTGAGGACGGAGAGTCGCCCCTTGCTTCTATCCCGTCCTTCGTTCATACGACCTGTCCGCGCTGTGGAGCTGAGGCAAAAAGGGAGACGGATACGATGCCGCAATGGGCTGGATCCTCTTGGTATTTTCTGCGGTATTGCGACCCGCATAATTCAGAAAAACTCGCTTCCAAAGAGGCGCTGGATTACTGGATGCCGGTGGACTGGTATAACGGCGGAATGGAGCATACGACGCTGCACTTGCTGTACTCCCGGTTTTGGCATAAGTTTCTATATGACATCGGTGTAGTCAATACGCCGGAACCCTATGTCAAACGGACGAGTCACGGAATGATTCTGGGGGAAAACGGCGAAAAGATGAGCAAGTCCAGGGGGAACGTTGTCAACCCAGACGACGTTGTCAGACAGTATGGGGCGGATACCATGCGCCTGTACGAAATGTTCATCGGCGATTTTGAAAAGGCTGTGCCTTGGAGCACTACCTCCATCAAAGGCTGCAAGCGCTTTTTGGAGCGCGTCTGGAATTTGCAGGAACAGATTTCGGGGGAGGAGGTTCGCCCTGAGATGGAAGGGGCGCTGCATCAGATGATTCAAAAGGTCAGCGGCGATATTGAGGCGATGAAATTCAATACCGCCATTTCAGCTATGATGTCCTTTGTCAATTCCGTCTCTGCGACCGGTTCGATTACACGGGAGGAATATCGCACCCTGATTCTTTTGCTCAATCCGTTTGCGCCGCATATCACAGAGGAGCTGTATCAGCGTCTTGAGTTTGGCGGTCAACTGAACGAGCAGAGTTTTCCGAAGTTTGACCCGGAAAAGGCGAAGGAGGAAACCGTTGAGATTGCGGTGCAGATTTGCGGCAAGGTTCGCGCACGCTTAGAGCTTCCGGTTGATGCTCCGAAAGAGGCGGCGCTGCAAGCGGCAAAGGAGCACCCGACTGTTGCAGACGGTATTCGCGATTTACAATTGGTGAAGGAAATCTATGTGCCCAATAGATTGGTAAATTTGGTTGTTCGAAAATCGTAAGGTAACATTAGGAGGATTGCTATGAATTTTCAGTATTATATGCCTACACGGATTTTGTTTGGAAAGGGACAGCTTTCCCATCTGCACGAACAGGAGTTGCCTGGGAAAAAGGCCTTGATTGTGACCTCGGCGGGAACGTCGATGAAAAAATACGGGTATCTCGAGCAGGTAGAGCGTCAACTGGAGCTTGCCGGTGTTTCCTCTGTTCTGTTTGACCGCATTCTGCCCAATCCGATTCGAGAGCATGTGATGGACGGCGCTGCTTTGGCGAGACAAACGGGGTGCGACTTTATTATTGGACTCGGCGGCGGAAGCAGTATTGATTCTGCCAAGTCGATTTCTATCATGGCGACCAACGAGGGAGATTATTGGGATTATATTGAAGGCGGAAGCGGTAAGGGGAAACCCGTATTACAACGTCCGTTGCCCATTGTTGCTATTACGACGACGGCCGGCACCGGTACAGAGGCGGATCCTTGGACGGTCATTACCAACGGTAAGGAAAAAATCGGGTTTCGTCTTGATTACACTTTCCCGGTGCTTTCGGTTGTAGACCCAGAGCTGATGATGACCGTACCGAAACGGCTGACTGCATTTCAAGGGTTCGATACTTTATTTCACGCGACCGAAGGTTATTTGAACCTGAGGGCGAATCCGATGTCAGATTTATACGCACAAAAGGCCATTACGTTGATTGGACGAAGCCTTGCAAAGGCGGTGCAAAACGGTCAGGATGAGCAGGCAAGGGCGGAGGTTGCGCTTGCCAACACATTGGCTGGTATCGTTGAGTGTACTTCCGGCTGCACGGCAGAGCATTCGATTGAGCATGCGCTGAGCGGGGCGCATCCAAATCTGGAGCACGGCGCCGGTTTGATTATGATTAGCTGCGCCTATTATGCCAATGTTGCACAAAAAGGCAACCGGGATGATCGGATGATTGAGATGGCAAAATGGATCGGCAAAGAGGACGCTAATTCGCCGATGGATTTTGTTGTTGCTTTGCAAGAACTGCAGCGGCAGTGTGAGGTTGATCAGCTGAAGATGTCCGATTATCAGGTAGAGCCGGAAGAATTTAAGTTTCTTGCGCGGCATGCACGAGAGACGATGGGCTCTTTGTTTGAGGTGGATCCGGCGCCGTTGCCGGAAGCGGACGTTGTTGAAATTTTAACAAAATCGTATCGTTAATTCAAAAGCGCTATGGCGAGGCTGCTCGCTGTGGCGTTTTTTGATTGTATAAAGAAAATTAACTGCTAGATGAGTGATTCAGTTGAAGATGGCGTCAGGTGATATAGAAAAAGAAAAGTCTTTTGGCATTGAGGTCTGGAAGCTGCAAAAAAACATTAAAAACAGGTCATTCAAAGAAACGATAGAAACAATTAAACATATACAAGATGGAATTATAAATACCAGATAGTTTTTGTACCCGAAGTATAGGAGAAAAATATTTTGTAAAAAAACAGAGCAGAAAATAGAAAAATATTACAAAAGCTGTTATCATAGAATATTAGTAAATCTTCTTTTTACGTAGCTTATAAGACAGCATTCGGCACAAACTTTATATCCATTTGTACCTTTTGTATTGGATATTAATATATAGTGATATGAATGATAGAAAATTGCAACGTTCCACTGTACTTTTGTTCTAACAATAATATATGAACAGTATTTGATAAATACTTTTGTTATCTCGTATTTCAAAAAGTATTTTATTGCTTATGAGGGGATATATCTACAATATTTTATAAGATTTTTGTTTTAATCTCTTTCTCATTCTATAATGTAATATATTTGTTGTAAGGCTAAATAGATTTTGAGAAATTTTGAAAAACTACTTGACAATTTATCTAAATCATGTCATAATAAATTTATTGCAGATGTGATTTAATGGTAAAATACCAGCTTCCCAAGCTGGGTTTGCGGGTTCGATTCCCGTCATCTGCTCCAATCGAATAGAGAACCTGAGTTTTCGGGTTTCAGTCATGAAAACTAACTAGAAATAGTTAGTTTTTTATTGTGTCGATCACAGATTATATCATTGAGTCGATTCAATCCTGCGACCATTTTTCCGGAAGCTACTTAAAATGATATGAACCTCGTTCCTCAATCTAGGAAACGAGGTTCATATTATTTGCTGGTTCGTTTTGTAAATTGTAATTTACTTATTTTCTTCTCTTTCGGCGTAGTATTCTGGTATTGGTGGAATCTGTTAACTAATTGTTATAATACACGATTTATTTTGAATGGATTGACGTTAGGTAAATCTGATATTTCAATTTTATCTTTTCCGAGCATTGTTTTGAGCGCTATTGCAAGCATTCTGATGTCATATTGACCTTTAATAGGCTTATCTAAATGATACATTTTATATACTGCCGTCATTGCTGTTCTAACGCTCGTTTCAACAGTAAACACAATATCTCCTTCTAACTCTACAAATTGACCTATCAATGCCAGATTAGAGAAACTATCACGGATCACTATTGAATTAGCAGCTTCTTGTGCACTTATGTATCCCTAATTCATCTTGTTTTGCATACTATTTGCTCCAGTTACTAAACTACCTGCCCACTCAGTAAAATCATTAATTGTTGAATCAGCATTTGACACATTGTCAAGCGAATCAATCTAATACTCAAAATCAGTGGTATTTTAACAGCACCACAAAAAATGATTAGGATATCTCATTTACAGCGCACTGTCAAGAGAAAACGCAGCTCAGATAGATTTTAAAAATTATCTTTGATAGAGTATTTTTAGATTAAAAGGTCAGTTGTTTTTGTAAAAAGACCGGGATTTCATCAATGGGAATTCGTGTTTGTTCCATGCTGTCCCTGTCACGGACAGTTACTTGTCCGTCCTCTACAGAATCGAAATCGTAGGTAAAGCAAAAGGGTGTTCCAATTTCATCCTGACGCCGATAGCGTTTGCCAATCGAGCCGGTTTCATCATAATCTACTGAGTAATTGGAAGACAGCTTAGCGAAGAGCTTTTCTGCTGGTTCATGCAGTTTTTTAGACAACGGTAGGATAGCCGCTTTATAAGGCGCCAATACTGGATGAAGGTGCAACACAACGCGAGAGTCTTTTTCGCTTAGCTGCTCTTCGTCGTATGCGTCGCAAAGGAATGCGAGTGCCACTCGGTCTGCACCGAGGGACGGCTCAATTACATAAGGAAGGTAGCGTGTGTTTTCCTGCTGGTCAAAATATTCCAATGACTTTCCGCTCGCTTCCTGATGTTTTTTTAGATCGAAATCGGTTCGATCTGCTATTCCCCAAAGCTCGCCCCATCCAAACGGAAATTGAAATTCAATGTCCGTTGTCGCATTAGAATAGTGGGACAACTCCTCTTTATCGTGATCACGGAGTCGGATAGAAGCTTCACGAAGACCTAAGCTTAAAAGGAAATCGCGGCAATAATTTTTCCAGTAAGAAAACCATTTTAAATCTGTGCCGGGTTGACAGAAAAATTCTAATTCCATCTGTTCAAATTCGCGGGTTCGGAAGGTAAAGTTGCCGGGTGTAATTTCATTCCGGAAGGATTTTCCAATCTGTCCGATCCCAAAGGGGAGTTTTTTGCGGGTTGTCCGCTGCACATTGGCAAAATTCACGAAAATACCTTGCGCTGTTTCCGGGCGGAGATACAACTCGCTTTTCGCGTCTTCTGTGACCCCCTGAAAGGTTTTAAACATCAAATTAAAGGAACGGATTGAAGTGAAATTTTTGCCGCCACAGTTAGGACAGACCACTCCCTTTTCCTGAATGCATTCCATCATCTGTTCCTTGCTCCAACCATTGGGGTTTTCATCTGTCTGTGTTTCGATCAAATCGTCTGCACGATGTCGGGTTTTACAATCGCGGCAATCCATGAGCGGGTCGGAGAAGCCACCGACATGACCGGATGCCACCCAAACTTGTGGGTTCATCAGCAGCGCGGAGTCAATCCCTACGTTATATGGATTCTGACGAATGAATTTCTTCCACCAAGCCTCTTTGATATTCTTTTTGAGTTCAACGCCGAGCGGACCGTAATCCCAGCTGTTAGAGAGACCTCCGTAAATTTCGCTTCCTGCATATACAAAGCCTCTGCCTTTGCAAAGGGCAATGATTTTTTCCATTGTCTTTTCTTGATTTTCCATAAGATTAATTCCTTTCTTGTAATCATAGCGTATTCTGTTGCCCGGACTCTTTGTTTCAAACCAACGCGCCACAAAGAGGGAACGCGTGCTTTGATAACAGTTCTGTTTTTATGTATCCGGTCAAAACGCCACGTTCTTTAAGTCAAAATATGGTGATGACGTTTGACAGCCGACAGGGGTTATCATCAGATTTGACCCTGACTGTGTGCAACCAGGTAGGAGTTGATAAAGCCGTCTAAATCGCCGTCCATCACGGCGTTAATATTTCCGGTTTCATAGTTGGTTCGGTGATCTTTCACCATAGTATAAGGCATAAAGACATAAGAGCGGATTTGGGAGCCCCAGGCAATTTCCTTTTGTTCCCCTTTGATATCTTCGATTTTGTCCAAATGTTCTCTCTCTTTGATTTCGATCAGTTTGGATTTTAGCATTTTGAGAGCGACCGTGCGGTTTTGCAGCTGGCTTCTTTCGTTTTGGCAGGAGGTGACGATTCCGGTGGGAATGTGCGTCAGGCGTACCGCGGAGGAGGTTTTATTTACATGCTGACCGCCGGCGCCGCTCGAACGGTATACATCCATTTTAATATCTTCGTCTCGAATTTCGACTTCTGTTGATTCATCAATTTCCGGGATGACTTCCAGAGACGCAAAGGAGGTATGTCTTCTGCCGGAAGCATCAAACGGGGAGACGCGCACTAAGCGGTGTACGCCAGTTTCCGATTTGAGGTAGCCGTAGGCATTTTCGCCTTCAACCAGTAACGAAATACTTTTGAGGCCGGCCTCGTCTCCCTCCACAAAGTCTAGAGTTTTCACGGAAAAACCATGACGTTCCGCCCAGCGGGAATACATCCGGAACAGCATTTGAGCCCAGTCCATGGCCTCTGTTCCTCCGGCGCCCGCGTGCAGCGTGATAATAGCATTGTTTGCGTCATACTCGCCAGTCATCAAGGTTGCAAGCGTTTGCTCAGCCAATTCCGTGCGTGCGCTGGAGATATTTTCGGTCAATTCCTGGAATAAATCGTCATCCTCTTCCTCGGCAAGGATATCCAAAATACTTTGAGAATCTTCCAATTTTTGAAGAAGGGTTTGATATTTTGCAATTTTGTCTTTCATATGGGTGCATGAACGCATAGTTTTCTGCGCTGTTTCCATGTCGTTCCAAAAATCCGGGGCGCTTGCCTTGTGCTCCAGTTCTGCAACCTGTTTTTTCAGCGCTTCCATATTG
>CAKRVU010000002.1 GCA_934408835.1 uncultured Oscillospiraceae bacterium
ACAGCGATG
Organism: uncultured Oscillospiraceae bacterium; assembly: GCA_934408835.1. Lineage (GTDB taxonomy): Bacteria > Bacillota > Clostridia > Oscillospirales > Ruminococcaceae > CAKRVU01. Next base: position 10 of record CAKRVU010000002.1, read on the forward strand.
AAATTTACCAAGCCGCCAAGGACTATTTTGAACTAATTCCCTGCCACAATCTGACCCACGGGAGGAACCGCCTGTTTGAATTCCGCCGGCAAAATAAAAACGCCTTTTTGTTTTACGCGGACGAAGAATACCGCCTGTTTGTCTTAAAAGACTCCGTCTCCCCCCGCTCCCTCATCCCGTCTCTTTCCGAACACAGCGACGCTTTCTGCCGGTTGGACGTTGTTGTCCTGCACGAAATTCTCTTTTCCAAATTGATGAACCTGTCGGACGAGCAGATTAGCTATACCCGTTCTGGGAAAGAGGCCTGTTCTCTGGTAGATGCAGGGGACGCTTGTGCCGCTGTCCTGCTGAGCGCGACGCGAATTGATGAGCTTTGCGCAGTGGCCGAAGCAGGCGAGAACATGCCGCGAAAGAGTACTTACTTTTATCCGAAGCCGATTTCAGGACTGGTATTTCGGAAGTAAGCAGACTATATTTGATAAAAGTTCATAAAGAAAACAATGAATTATCATGACAGGGTGATACACTGTATACCATGCGTTAAGACAAGCGGATTTTCCCAAATCAAGCGCTAAAAAGTCGGATCTTTCCCCTTGTCTTTTCAAATACCTTCCGCCTTAGGCGGGGAAAAGAGGCTGAAATGATTGAAGTAAAACATCTCACAAAACACTACGGCAACTTTACCGCTGTAAAAGACGTCAGCTTTTCGGTAAAAAAAGGTGAAATCCTCGGATTTTTGGGTCCGAACGGCGCCGGAAAATCCACGACAATGAATATCATTACCGGTTACATTTCCTCCAGCGAGGGAACAGTGACCATCAACGGTTACGATATTCTGGAGGAGCCGAACAAGGCCAAAGCTCAAATCGGTTATTTGCCGGAGCAGCCGCCGCTTTATACCAATATGACGGTCACGGAATACCTCACTTTTGTTTGCAGACTTAAAAAAATCAAAGACAAAAAAGAACAGGAAACGCAGATTGCACGCGCTTGCACCATGTCGGGAATCGGGCATGTGCGCGATCGAATTATCGATCATCTTTCCAAAGGTTATCGGCAGCGAATCGGTATTGCGCAAGCTCTGCTTGGCGAACCACCGGTTTTGATTCTGGATGAGCCGACCTCAGGTCTCGACCCGGCCCAAATTGTGGAAATCCGGGAACTGATTCGATCTCTGAGCAAACATCATACCGTCATTCTTTCCTCTCACATTCTGTCGGAAATCCAAGCAACCTGCGACCGGATTATCATCATCAGTCAAGGTCAGATTGCCGCGGACGACACCGCCGAACACCTCTCCAAATCAATGAACGAAAAATCCGGTTATCTTCTTGATGTAGAAGGGGAGCAACAGGCGATTTTAAGTGCACTTGACCCCATTGCGGCGAATACAGATATCCGAATGCTTCCTTCCGAGGAACCGGGACTGCAACGTTTTTCCATCATCTCAAAGGACGGATCCGACCCGCGCAGAACGGTTTTCGAGCTTTTGGCCGAAGCGCACCTTCCCATTTTTATGCTAAAGAGCAACGCGCTCACCCTCGAGGAAATTTTCTTAAAACTGATCTCAGAAAATATAGAAGAAAAGCAAAAAGCTTTGGACGAAAACGATTTGGAACAACCGAAACAGGATTCAACAGAGCAGCTTGAACAAAATACAGAAGGAGGAGCTTCTAAATGAAAGCGATCTTTAAAAAAGAGCTGCGGGGTTATTTCATGACTCCGATTGGTTATGTATTTCTTGCAATTTTTTACTTTTTTTCCGGTTTCTATTTCTTTGCCGGCGTTGCCGCTGCGAACACGTCTGATATCAGCATTGTGTTTCAATCAATGTTTCTGATCGTCATGTTTTTGGTTCCGGTTCTCACCATGAGGATGTTCAGCGAAGAGTATAAATCCAAAACAGATCAGTTGTTGCTGACCTCGCCGACCGGATTGTCAAACATTGTTCTGGGCAAATACTTCTCCGCTATGCTGGTCTTTTTCTTTGCCAGCCTCATCACCGTCCTGTTCGCTATTATTATCGCCGTCTTCGCACCTGTCGGTATTGCCGATTTCGTCAGCAATTTCGTTGGACTGCTGCTACTGGGAAGCTGTTTGATCTCAATCGGTCTGTTTGTTTCGGCTCTGACTAAGAGTCAAGTCGTCTCTGCGTTCGGCTCTTTCGGTATATTTTTGGCGCTTATGTATTTGGACACTTTTGCACAGTTTATGCCGACCGACTGGCTCCAAAATCTCCTTTCCGACATTTCCTTTATGGGTCGCTACCGCAGCTTTACCTCCGGTCTTCTAAATATTGCAGATATTCTTTTCTTTCTCAGTATTACCGCTTTCTTTCTCTTTCTCACCGTGCGCGTCCTTGTGAAAAAACGCTGGAATTGAGGTGTGCTAATATGAAAAAATTTAAATTTCTTCAAAATCGACATGTTCAAAAAACGACTATAGCAACCATCATCACCGTCTCGTTTTTGGTTGTTTTGATTTTAATCAATTCGATTGCTTCCATTCTCATCTCCCATTATGATTGGAAAATCGACTTGACCAGTTCGCAGCTGTATGAAATTTCAGATCAGACGACAGAGTTTTTAAAGAACTACGACCAAAACGCTCAAATCACCGTCCTCTCCAACGAGCAGACATATAAAACGCAAAGCGCTTACACACAACAAGCCTATAATGTGCTTGAAAACATGGTCGCGCAAAACCCGTCTCACCTCCAGCTCTCATTCGTTGACCTAGACGAAAACCCCGAACTGGTGGCGCAGTATACCAATGAACATCTGTCAACAGGCGGAATCCTGATTGCAAATGAAGCAGGCGACTATCGTTACATCTCCCCCACCGATCTGTTCAGTCAATCCTATGACACCAGCACCATGCAGACTACCGGAATCGACTCCAACGTTGAACAGACCGTTGCCCACGCCCTTGAGTACGTGTCAGGAGAAGATCCCGTTCAAACGGTAATCATCAGCGGTCATCAAGAAACAGACTTAAGCTCGATTGAACCTTATTTTGAATCGAACAATTACAGCTTGACTGATATCAATTTGACAACTGATAATATTCCGGATGGCACCGACCTTGTCATCATTGCGGCGCCATATGTAGATTATACCGATTCGGATATTGCTAAATTAAACGACTTTCTGAACAACGGCGGATCGGTTGCCTATTTTGCCGCAGCGTCTCAGCCGCAGCTTCCTACCTTAGAAAGCTTTTTGGCGCAATGGGGTATCTCCTTCCTCCCAGGCTCGGTCGTTGAAACGGATTCCTCCAACATGGTGGATAACATGTTCTCCTTCTATATTTATGCAGAGGATAACGACTATACCGACAGTATGCTGGACGAAGATCTTCCCATTCTGGTCACTTATGCCAGACCCATGCAGGCGCAACCGGTAGACGGCGTCACAACTACCACCCTCGCCTCTACAAGCAGTAGCTGTGTTTATCGTCCCACCGGAGACGAGTCGTTCAATTTGCAAACGGCAGACAAGCAAAGCTATGCCGCCGGACTTGCCAGCAGTAAGGACTTAGAAAATGGAGACACAGCGCATGTCACCGCATTCTCTTCTGTGCAGCTGCTCGGCGCAATGGACGTACAGACCTTTGGCAACAGCAGCTTCCTGTTCAGCACGATTGGCGAAACTGCAAATCACAAAAGCGCTATCAACGTCCTGCCGAAATCAGTTACGGCGCCCCCCCTTGGAATCACGTGGTCGCAATGTCTGCTGATCGCACTGGTATTCCTGCTCATTATTCCAATTACCATCGTAATCATCGGGATTTATATGTTTGTCCGGAGGAGGCATCTGTAATATGAATCAAAAGAAAGTATTGCTTCTTTCGATCGGCGCAGTGGCTCTGCTAGCCGGCATCCTGATTACCCTCCTGTTTCTCGGCTTTAATCAGGATAACTCGGAAGACCAAATCTATACCATTCTTTCAGAATCATCCCAACCAAAATCGGTGCAGGTCACCAATCAAGACGGCGTCTTTACCATGACAGAGAACGGAGAGAACGCGTCCGGAGAAACCAATTGGATCATCAACGAATTTCCCGATGTTCCTCTTTCCAATACCTACTGTCAGCAGCTTGCCAACACGACGCAGAACCTATCCGCCACAAAATTGTTCGATGCCCAAGAGGATCTCTCCTCCTATGGTCTCGATCAACCGCAGGCTACCGTCGTAGCTGAATTTGACAAAAACTCAGTTACCATCTCGATTGGAGACCAAAATCCTTCTATGACCGGGTATTATTGTCAGGTTTCGGATAACCCGCAAATCGCACTCGTGTCCAACGCGAACGTCGCCCCCTTCCTGCGGGGAAGCTATGGCTACGTTGATCGCACTTTAATCCCATATACCAGCACAGACAACGAAGAAAGCGCCTCCAGTCAGGTGCAAAGCTGCACCATCACACGATCTGACCTTCCGGAACCAGTAACCGCCCAAAGAGGAGAAGACGGCAACTTGCAGATCACCAGCCCAGAAGGCTACAGCATGGATGCCGAAACACAAACCTTGATGGAAAACGCTCCCTTTTCACTAGCAGCAAAAAACACGGTATCCGTATACCCAACGCAAGAGCAGCTTACCTCCTTCGGACTGACAGAGCCGCAAGCCACCGTATCTTATGAAATTGCCGGAATCTCTTATACGCTGCAAATCGGAAACTCTGCCAGCACATCTCAAAACGCTGGAGACGATTCAACCAGTACCACTTATTATGTCATGCTCGAAGGTCGTCCCGTTGTGTACACGTTAGCAAATACTTCCCTCCCATGGCTCACTATGAGCTTTACTCAAAATTGATTATGACCCAAAATCAACTGCGCGTTTTATCTGAAAAGGTTGAAATAGGCAAAATCATGGTAACAGCGAACGTGATAAACCGCTGAACCACACCAATCGCTCACCATTCACATAGAATGCTCTGTAAACGGTGAAATGGTCTATATGATAAAAAGCCCGTACCGAAATTTTCGTCGGTACGGGCTTTTTTAACATTGCCCTGTTCTTAGTTGCGCATTATCCCTTGTCGTTAAAATGTAAATAAGATAAGATGGTAGTCGGCAGAAAGTAAACGCACCACATTTCTAAAGCCAAAATACCCATCCAGTCCGCCCCATTCGCTTCGGCAGAAAAGATACCCAACATAGGCATACTAAAACAGGATACAAAGAATATCCCATGAACCATGAGCAATATTTTGAGCCATTGATCCCTCTTTTTGACCGCACATATCGTTAAACCAATCAAAAAGGTTGATAATGCCATCATCCCATAACCCAAAAGGTCTAAGTTGAAAAACAACCCAAATTTTTTATAATCCAGTATTTGCAATGCTGTTTCATTGAGCGAATCGAGTCGCACCGTCGTGGTTTGTGTAAAATATACCAACAAAATCAACGTTGCGTATATTCCGGCAAAGGTCACCGATAGGATTCCGAGCGCGCGTCTGTCCTGACCGCACTCTGCATAAAAACCAGCTACCATCATCAAATATCCGATTGCGAGGAACATACAAACCAAATAACTGCCAAAATCAAACTGGAGAAGCATGCACACCGCAAAACAGAGACCAGATAAGCCGGCAACGGCGGAGCCTATCTTTCCCATTCTTTTGTTCATATTCATTACCCGTAACTTTCTGTACTATTTTATCTTTCGGCTGCTCAAAAATCTTATACGTGCCGTCAGTCTTGAGATTTCCAAGCTTTCCCCTAATCGCATAACGCGCCTATCCATCTACAAACAGATGTTGTGCGGTATCACATCGGGTTGATGATTTGCAAGGGATTCCACACAGTTAGCGCTGACGTTCTGTTCCCGTATCCATTCGAGCGATTTTCTCTGCGCCGCTTTGTCCATAAAAACTCCGGAAGTACGCATCTCTTGCCATGATTTTTCAGAATAGCCGCCGTCTGAAAACAGAAGCACGTACTTCCCGTCTGCATTCTGAATTTTTACAGCGCATAACCCATCAGAGTGCCCGGGAATATGAATCATTTTTACACTGCCATCGCCAAACAGATCAAAAGCTCTTTGAAACGGTCCCTCCGAATCGTTCCACTCAAAGCACTCCAAATCGCAACCGCACCACCATTTTTTATGATACCGTATTTTTATAGCAATGGACTTTTTCCTAGTGCAAAGAATTTCTTCCTTTGACACGAGAATGTGTTTTGCGTCTTTTACCAACCTCACGCCGCTTACATGGTCGCAATCTAAGTGCGTCAGCAATACATAGTCCAAATCAGAAGGTCGAATTCCAATAGCGGCTAACTGCTCGTCAACTGCTTCCCCCTTCCCAACAACACCCTGATTCACCAGATAAAGTGGTAATCCGCCTAATGACCTGATTTGCGCCTTTCTGTCCAAAACACCTTGGGGACTCATTTCCCGATGCCATCCTGCGTCCACCAAAATCAATCCCTTTGGATGTTCGATCAAATAGACAGAAACTGGCAGCCATAAACGATCCCTCTTTCTGGTTGTGAGTCCTGCCGCCTTGATGATGTTGCATCGATCCCCTCCAAAAGGGAGATAGGGAGATACGCACACCTTCCCCGTATGAAACACCCGGATATTTATCTTTTTCATAATCATTCACCTCTTTTTCTCTGTCAAAATTGTCGGCAATCAGAAAAACAACAGATGTAGGATCAACTGTCTTTTCTGCGTCCATTTTATCAAACTGTTCTGCTTCATGTCAAGCAGCGTTCAATAGAATGAATCCTTTTGCCCATATTCTCTTGATAACCCCTCCGCATTGTGATATACTACATTCCAAGTATAACAATATACGGTGATTACAAACACCGTAACTCTTGACAACGCAAGAAATATGACGTAAAACGATAAGAACAACAATCAGGAAATTGAAAAACAAATAGCACAATAAAGAAAGGTGATTTTATGGAGCGAGATAAACTCATCGAATACGCTATCGAATTACAAAGCCTTGCGCAGGCTGGTTTGTATTACGGAAAAGACGTTTACGATAAAGAACGCTATGCACGAATTCGCGACATCTCTGCTGAGATACTCTCTATGAAAACGGAATTACCCCTAGAGCGAGTGAAACATCTATTTTGTTCCGATTTCGGCTATCAAACTCCAAAAGTGGATACCCGCGCAGCTATCTTTCAAGACGACAAAATTTTGCTCGTCCGCGAATCCAGCGGAGAATGGTCCTTACCCGGCGGATGGTGCGAAGCTACCATGTCTCCAGTTGAAAATACGATCAAAGAAGCCAAAGAAGAAGCGGGCAGGGATATCGCCGTCCGGTCACTCATTGCCGTGCAAAACCGCGATTATCACAATCCGCCGCCCTACGCTTACGGCGTGATAAAGATTTTTTACCTTTGCGAAGAGCTAGGCGGTAATTTCTGTGCAAATATGGAAACAACAGACGCAGCGTACTTTTCGGAAGAAAATTTGCCACCGCTCGCTCAAGAAAAGTGTAATACAGATCAAGTGATTCTGTGCTTCCAGGCGTACCGAGCAACCAGTTGGACTGCACTCTTCGATTAAAACAAGTCCGCGCAACCACCCAGCTTCAAACAGCATTTTACTCTAAACTCTAAAGAATCCCCTTCCCCTAACCAATCGTTTGATGGTCGTATCCGCAACGAATGAAATCGCCACTAAACCAGTCATTTTTCTCCCATACTGAAACCTCCGCGCACCCTGTCAGACCTCTTATTCTCTTTCAGATAGCCTTAACTTTATACGAAAGATCGTTTTAAGTGCGACAAATTCGCATAAGCACTGAGTTCAATAACACTCCGTTGATTCTAGCTCTTTACCCAGTATGATAGTGTATACAATTTTGTTAAAAAATATGGCGCACAGTAGTCAGAAAATACCACCCAATCAATCATTTTTGCTTATCTCACCCGTCGTGTCGTGAGCCTAATCTTCTTTGTTCAGCAGCTTATCGTAAGTCGCGTCAATCCCAAATGCACCGAGCGGAGCAGTGATCATTATGCTAAGCACCGCAACTGAAAGGACGATGTTCCCACAGGGCAGACCCATCGCGAGAGGGACAGAGCCGATTGCCGCCTGAACCGTAGCTTTTGGCAGATAGGCAATCATGCAGAAGAGTCGTTCTTTGAAAGAAAGCGGTATTTTCACAAGACAGAGCATCACGCCAACTGCACGAAACAGCAGAGCAATAAAGATCATAGCGACTGCGGCGATTCCAGCGTCAAGCGTATAGCGAATATCCACCGCCGCACCAACAAGTACAAACAAAATCACTTCAGAAGCAATCCACAGCTTTCCAAATTTCTCCGCCAAGCGCTTGGATACAAACTCGGTGCTTCTGATTTTGAGCATGCACGCCATGCTAACCACTGCAAGTAGCCCCGAAACTGCCACATAGTTTTTTACCCAAGTTTCAATTGACATTAAGAGAAATGCCGCGCCGAGCACAACGATCACCTTCACGCTGTTACGAACAAGATGCTTATGGGCATAGGCAGTTTCAAAAAAGAAGGACAGCGCAAAGCCGAACGTCACCCCAAGCGCTACACCAAGCAAAATAGAAACCGGGATATTTACAAAATCCATAATATTCACCTTGCCACCCTGCGCCATGCCGACGAAAGTTGAGAACAGAACGAGCACAAAAATACCATCGCAGGACGCACCCGCCATAATCAACTGCGGTATCCCCTTTTGGGTTCCGTACTTTTCTTCCATCAGTTTTACCATTCTCAGCACGACCACTGCAGGTGAAACAGAAGCAAGTACCGCACCCATAACGGCGGCCTCAATGCGTGTAACACCGAGTAGAAGCGGCGCAAACAGTACATAACCGATTATTTCAAAGCTTGATGGAACACAGGACATCATCACCGCCGGGCGCCCGACCCGTTTGAGATCGGACAGATTGAGTGACAATCCTGCTTTTATCATAATAATAATGAGCGCCATTTGACGCAATTCGGATGAGATGTCAAGAATAGATGGATCGAGCAAATCAAGCACATACGGTCCGAGCACAACGCCCGTGATAAGCATTCCAACAATTCTCGGCAACCGCAATTTTTCACAGATCGCCGCCATAGAAAGCCCAACCAAAAAGATAAGCGATAGAGATGTTAACATAAAAATCCTCCTATCAATACAGAAAAGCCAATGCCCCCTGCATAGTAAATGCAGAAGTCATCAGCTCAAATCGGCGGTTTTAGCTTGCGCTATGGGAGAACTTCATTCCCGAAATCATGTATTCTATTATACTCCTTATCGTCTTAAAATGCAAGAAATATCATCATTGGCATTATCATTATCACAAATAACGTAGAAAAAGGCATTGCCCACTTTAATAAAGTCCGCAAAGCCTTTTTTAGTATTAAGATAGCTGCATCCGCAAACCACAGAAAACACACAAAAATCAAGTTTTGGAATCGGTTATTATTTGCTATTCAAACTACAATTTTGAAGCCATAAATCCTCTTATTCCCACTCGATTGTCGATGGCGGCTTTGTGGTAATATCATATACAATTCTATTGATATTCTGCACCTGATTCACAATGCGGTTTGAAATTTTTTCCAAAACTTCATATGGAATCCGCGCAAAGTCAGCTGTCATAAAATCGGTCGTAGTCACTCCGCGCAACGCCAATGTGTAATCATACGTACGACCATCGCCCATGACGCCAACCGATCGCATGGAAGTCAAAACCGCAAAATATTGATGAATCGTTCGATCCATTCCCGCAATAGCGATTTCTTCACGAAAAATAGCGTCCGCCTCTCGCAAAATGGACAATTTTTCTTCTGTGACCTCTCCAATCACACGAATGGCAAGCCCTGGTCCGGGGAACGGCTGTCGCCATACTAACGTGTCAGAAAGTCCCAATGTCTGCCCCAACGCACGTACTTCATCCTTAAATAATAACCGCAACGGCTCAATCAACTCCCGAAAATCAAGGCAATCAGGCAGCCCGCCCACATTGTGGTGACTTTTGATAACAGCGGCATCACCGGCGCCTGATTCGATGACATCAGGATAAATCGTTCCCTGTGCCAAAAAGTCCACCGCACCAATCTTCTTTGCTTCTTCCTCAAATACACGGATAAACTCTTCACCAATGATCTTGCGCTTTCTCTCGGGATCCTCCACACCGGAAAGCCGTTGCAAAAATCTGCTCCCGGCATTCACATGAATAAAATTCATATCCCACTGAGAAAAGACATTTTCTACTTCATCGCCCTCATTTTTCCGCATCAATCCATGGTCTACAAAAACCGCAATCAACTGTCTGCCGATCGCTTTAGAGAGGAGCGCCGCCAAAACCGAAGAATCCACTCCGCCGGAAAGGGCAAGTAAAACCTTACCGTCTCCAACCCGTTCTCTAATTTCACGAACTGCCGTCTGCACATAATCTTCCATTGACCAGTCACCCGTGGCGCCGCAAATCTGATATAAAAAATTCCTCAGTATCGCGCTTCCCTGTTCTGTATGCATGACCTCAGGATGGAACTGCACCGCAAACAGCTTCCGCGCAGCATCTTCCATGGCAGCTACCGGGCAATGATCGGCATAGGCAGTTACCCGAAACCCTTCCGGCGGCTTTGCAATATAATCCGTATGACTCATCCAAGTAACGCTTTTGTCTGCAAGCCCATGAAACAGCGAACTTTGAGAATCAAAGCTTGTGGACGTCTTTCCATATTCGCTCACAGTGGCCGATGCGACCTCTCCTGCCAGCATGTGCGCCATCATCTGCGCCCCATAACAAATCCCCAAAATCGGAATCCCCATATCAAAAACAATAGGATCGATTTTTGGAGCGCAACATTCATATACGCTGTTCGGACCGCCAGTAAAAATAATCCCAATCGGCTTCTGCTTTTTGATCATCTCCACCGCTTTTCCAAACGGATGCACCTCGCAATAAACGCCGCATTCCCGCACTCGTCTTGCAATCAATTGATTATACTGTCCTCCAAAATCAAGTACTAGTACAAATTGTCTTGCCATCAGTCGTCCTTTCCGGTCTCATTTTGGACCAACCTATATTTTCTGTTATTGTACCTCATTTTTGATCAAAGAGCAAGTACCGCACTTCATTTTTTTCAAAAAAACAACAAAAAACGTAATAAATTGATCCCATGGCTGTAAAAAACAGTCCGATTGCAGAGCCTTGTAATATGAAATTGACTGTAACAATACAAAAACTGTCAGCATGTAGACCTCAACAGGCGCTTTCCATTCGCCTTGGCAACGTCACAACCATTTTCCCAGTCCATCACAACCATCTATCTCCTTCCATGAGAGACAATTCCAAAACCTTGTTTTCATCCAAAACACTCACATCAGATGGATTCTTTTTGCAGTATCATCTTTAATCGGTACGCCAGTTGGATTTTTCACTTGCGCTGACTCTCCGTTTTACTCCAATCTGTCACCGCGGTGGTTATACAATTTTTTTCATCTATTTCTTCTAAAATACGCCCCCGTAAATCCGAACCGTTCTCTTGCAATCAAACAATTGCTTATTGAACCAAAAAGCTGAAAAACACCGGCATAGCTTCCGCCATACCGGTGTTTTTTAAATCAATTCAAATCCGTAATCCCGAACCGGAGCACGGTTAACCACCCATATCACAATCTGCTCAGGGGGCTGCCGGCGCCTCGGATTCCTTATCGTTTTCAGCTTTTGTGTTCTCTTCAGACTGCACGCCGTCAACTTCATTTTCCGTATCTTTTGAATTATCGCCGAATTCCTCCAAAGCTTCTGGAGTGATGTCAAATTGAGTGCGAACCTCAATTTCCTGCGGAACTTCTGCAGCCACTGTGTTATTCTTCTCTCTTTGTTTCTTCTTTTCATCCTTCCCCGGATGGTGCTCCTTCCAAAGCACCCAAAGCGGACCGGAAAGGCAGATAGAAGAATACGCTCCGGCAATAATACCCACCAGCATCGGCAGGACAAACGCAACAATGGTTCCCAGATGACAAACCAATCCAACAATTAGCATGACAAGGAGGGCAATCGCTACGGTAAAGGTGGAGTTAATACTACGGGACAACGTCTGATTGATACTCATATTCACCAATTCACGAATTGACTTATCCTTACCATAAACCGAACGATTTTCACGAATCCGGTCGTAAATTACAATGGTGTTGTTGACCGAATAACCCAGAATGGTTAAAACGACCGCCATAAACCCATCGTTGATGGGAAACCCGAAAACAACCAGGCAGGCAAACGCCATAATCGCGTCATGAATCAGTCCCAGCACAGCCATTACACCGGCGGACAAACCGCCAATATGACGAAAGCGAATTCCAATATAAATCAGAAGCGCAATAACCGCCAAACAGACCGCAACCAAAGTTTTCTTAAAGAAATCGTTTCCCACTTGAGGGTCAACCGTATCAATCTGTACCTCGCTGTCGTCAACTTGAATGTTCTCCGGGAAAGCGCCTTTGAGCGCATCAAGCATCCCGGACGTCTGATCCATAGAAAGGTCTTTCTTTTCTGAAAGGGTAATGACAAATTCCGAAGTATCCCCGTTTTCACTTGTCTGTACCGTTACACTTTCGCCCAAATACTGTTCCACTACGTTTTGGGCTTCATTCAAATCTACCGTTCCGGTATAGGGAACATCCACAATGGTACCGCCGGTAAATTTGATATCCATATCAACGCCCAGAAAAATGGTCGCTACAATGGTAAGGATAATCAAAACAATCGGGATAGAGAAAAATAATTTCCGATGTTTGACAAAATCAAAATTCGCAGTATCTTCCCAATGCTTCATTCCTTTTCACCTCCATAATATTGCGGTTTGCGAAAGCGTTTGAATTTGGAAATGCTTCGCAGCATAATTCGAGAACAGAACACGCCAAAGATCAAATTACAAATTACGCCAATAAACATCGTATATCCAAAGGAGAATATGGTGCCCTCAGTGGTTCCGCCAAAGAGGAAGAAAAAGGGTTTGAGCATCATTGCAAATAAGCTGTCCGGATTTCCAAACGCACCCATTAATATGATAGAAATGATCAAAATCGCAATATTCCCATCTAGAACCGCCGTAAAGCCACGCTTTGAGCCAACAGCAATAGCGCCGTCAATACTTCGTCCGCGATTGACCTCTTCTCGGATACGGGACGCCGTCAAAACGTTGGCGTCAACTCCCATACCGATTCCCAATATGATACCGGCAATACCCGGCAACGTGAGAGTAAAGCTATTAAAGATTCCGAAAAACCCGGAAATTGCTGCCAAAGTAGCTCCAACATGCCCAATCAACGCAATTGACGCACAAACGCCCGGAATTCGGTAACGCCAAATCATAAAAATGGAAATCAACACAAACGCAATCACAGCGGCAAGCGCCATCATGTCGCGCGCCTGAAGTCCCAGTGTCGGCGAAATAGTAGAATACGTATTGACCGTCAGCTCCACCGGCAAAGAACCACTGTTAATCGTTGAAGCTAAGTCGCTCGCTTCCTGCGCGGTAAAATCTCCGGTAATCACAGCGTTTCCGTCAGTAATCGCCGTCTCAACCGTCGGCGCCGAAATCATGTCGTTATCAAGCCAAATGGAAATCTGACCGCCGCTCTCTGCAAGCTCCTCGGTAGCCTCTGCAAATTTTTGCGTCCCTTCATCGGTAAAATTAAGCTGAACCACATATTGAAGGTCACTCGAATACTGGTCAGTTTGCTGCGTTCCGGCTGTAGCAGAGGTGATATCCTCCCCGGTCAGCACAATTTCACCGGTAGGATTTCCGTTTTCATCCTCATCGGTTCCCTTGCGGAAGGTCATTTCCGCCTGCTCTCCCAACTGCGCAACAAACTCATCTACATTAAAGCTCTGCATATCGGCCGGCCACGGGAACCGAACAATGATACGCTGTTTATCATAGTCGGTGTAGACCTCGCTGTCGGTGATGTTCTGTCCAACCAACCGCTGTTTGATGACTGTCTCAGCGCTTTTTAGCTGATCTGATGTGGTATTCGCCGGATCAACCGGCACGAAGGTGGCTTCAACGCCCCCCTGGATGTCAATACCCCATCGGATATCGTTCACACCTTTTACATATGTATACGTCGTATCGCCCCATTCCGTATGGATTCCTACGATGCTCAGTGCAGTAAGCGCAAGAATCAAAATAGCGACGATAAAAAATACTGGTTTTCCCACTCGCTTCATTTGTCTGCTTCCTCCGATTCATTTCAGTTTATACAATAAGCTCCGCCCTCGTCAGGCTTTCAACACGATGTTTTGCAAGAAACGGACGAATCTCTTCTTTCAGAAATTCCTCTACCTGCTCCTTGCTGCGTCCGATAAAACGCTGGGGTTGCAGCAACCGAGAAAGCTCCTCAAGGGAAAGCCCGAACGCAGGATCCGCTGCAATGCGGGAAAGCAAGTCGTTTTCCTTCCCCTCTTGTTTGACCATAGCAGCCGCCGCCATAGAATGCTCCCGCAGCTTTTCGTGCAGTTCTTGGCGGTCTCCGCCACGTTTTACAGCTTCCATCAAAATATTTTCAGTTGCCATAAACGGAAGCTCCCGCGCAACCCGGCGCGCAATCACCTTAGGATATACCACCAAGCCATCGCAAACATTCAGCAGAATATCCAAGATTCCATCCACGCATAAAAAAGCGTCTGGAACTGAAAGGCGTTTATTCGCCGAATCGTCCAGCGTCCGTTCCATCCACTGGGTACCGGCAGTGATAGCCGGGTTCAAACAATCTGCCATAACATACCGCGCCAAAGCGGTAATCCGTTCGCAGCGCATGGGATTTCGTTTATACGGCATAGCGGACGAACCAATCTGCTGTTTTGCAAAAGGCTCTTCCATTTCCTGAAAGCTCTGCAAAATACGAAGATCCCCTGAAAACTTCATAGCGGACTGCGCAATAGAAGATAAGACGGAAAGTACCTGATAATCCATCTTCCTCGAATAGGTTTGCCCGGACACCGGCACCACTTCTGAAAAACCCATCTCAGCCGCAATCTTCTGCTCCAGCAAGCGAACTTTCTGAGAATCGCCGTTAAACAGAGAAAGGAAGCTCGCCTGAGTCCCAGTGGTTCCTTTAGACCCCAATAGCTTTAACGAACTGATTCTATGTTCCAGTTCCTGCAAATCCATCCAGAATTCATAGAGCCATAGCGAAGCCCGTTTCCCAACAGTAGTCAACTGCGCAGGCTGCAAATGGGTGTATGCCAGCGTCGGCATTTCCTTATAAGTGTCGGCAAAATCGGCGAGGAGGGACAACACTCCAATCAATTTTTTGTGAATCAGCCAAAGCCCTTCCCGCATTAAAATGATATCGGTGTTATCGCCGACATAGCAGGAAGTGGCTCCCAAATGGATGATTCCTTTGGCCTTCGGACACTGAAGCCCATACGCATAAACGTGCGCCATGACATCGTGCCGCACCTGGCGTTCACGCTTCTGCGCGTCCTCATAATTGATATTTTCCGCCTGTGCCTCCATCTCCGCCACCTGTTCGGGGGTAACGGGCAGCCCCAGCTCCGATTCCGCGCGCGCCAGCGCAATCCACAAACGCCGCCAGGTCTTAAATTTCCGATCTGGCGAAAAAATTTCCTGCATCTGCCGACTGGCATAGCGGTTAGACAGCGGACTTTCATAAGAAGAATGCTCCATTCCAGCACTCCTTTCTTTCCATGAAATAGCTATTATAATATCAGAAACTTCCCCATGAAACCCTTATAGCATAACACGTTTTTTTTAAAAACACAAGTCCTCTGTGAAAAAAAGTAATTTTTTCTGTTTTTTGCAGACAAGGGCAGGAAACAACCCGGACAACCGTTGAGCGCAGTCAATCGCCTCAAAAAAGGGACACCGCATTTCGCTACTATTAATATGCCGCAGGCAGACTGTATTTCCCTGATTTTCATCTGTCTCAACCGAGAGCTATCTCCTTCCGACAGCAACTGCCCCCAATCGGCAGAGGCGGACGGCATTTTGCCCGTCGTCTATAAACAAATCAATTCCTTTTCCGCATTGGTCAGGTTTTTGCAACCGTACGCTGTCATTTCCACCATGTCTTCAATCCGAACGCCAAATTTTCCAGGAAGATAAAGTCCCGGTTCCACCGTCACAACCATTCCTTCTTTTAAAATAATTTCTGATTTCGGACTGAGCGTGGGCAACTCATGAATTTCCAGACCCACTCCATGCCCCAGGCTGTGTCCAAACGCTCCCTGATACCCCTGGCTGTCAAAATATTCACGCAGTAACTTGTCCGCCTCAGAGCCTTTTTGACCCGCCTTCAAAAAGTCCAGCGCCATTCTCTGTCCAAACAACACCGTTTTATAAAGACAAAGCTGTTCCTCGCTCGGCTGTCCGATACAAACAGTACGAGTCATGTCGCTGTGATAACCATCGAACAGCGCTCCAAAATCCATTGTCACAAAATCCCCATCCTCAATCAGTTTATCGGATGGTTTTGCGTGGGGCGAAGAGGAGTTCCCGCCCGAAACAACAATCGTAGAAAAGGCTGTCCCGTCAGCATGATCGAACAAATAGCGATCCAGCTCCCGCGCCACTTGACGTTCAGTCAAGCCTTCCGCAATATAACTTAAAATATGAGTAAACGCCGCCTCGGTCACTTGTTGGGCCATCGAAATTTTTTTCAATTCGTCCGGCGTTTTCACCATACGCACCGAGTCAATCCAATCGCTCAGCGCATCGTCTTTGGAAAAACAGACCGACGGAAATTGACTGCAATAGGTTTTGAACTCATATAGCGTCATCCGCTTCGTCTCAATCCCTACCGTTTTGCAGCCATGCCTTTGGAACAGTTCCCCCAACTGTTTTGTCGTATCCTCCAAAAGCAAAACCTCTGCGCCCGTCACCAAAGAAGCCGCCTTCTCGTAATACCGGAAATCAACCAAGAAATAAGCCATGTCTCTCGTCACCAGCAAAATGCCGGCAGAAGAGGGAAACCCGGTAAAATAACGGCGATTGATTTCTGAAAGAATGATCGCCGCGTCGATTCCCTCCGGCATTTCTTCCATCAACTGTTTCAATTTCAGCATGTTGACCCCACCTTTTTATATCAATTCTTTCATTGCAGACAGTGCCAGTAAATAACTGTATTTTCCAAAACCGGCAATCTGTCCGGCACACACCGGAGCAATCACCAAATTTTTCCGAAACTCCTCCCGATTATAAACATTGGAGCAATGGACTTCGATACAAGGCGTCTTAACGCTGGCAATTGCGTCCCGGATAGCGTAGCTGTAATGGGAATACGCTCCCGCATTGATAATGATACCGTCAAACTCACCGGCCGCCTGTTGAATGGTATCGACAATTTCCCCTTCATGATTGGACTGAAAAATTGCGCATTTCAAATTCAATTCCTGCGCCACCCTCGCAATCTGCTCATTCACGCTCGAAAAGCTTTCCTTTCCATAAATAGCAGTTTCCCGAACGCCCAGCAAATTGATATTCGGTCCGTGAATAATAATAACCCGCTTCATTCTTTTACTCCATTCTTCTGTAACTCTTCCCGCTTTTGCAGATAAATCTCACGCATCGTCCCGGCGTCCTCCGCCTGGGTCCCTGCGGACTCGCAGATCACCGTAGGCGCCAAATCCCGCTCGGCAATCAGCTCTGCTAAAGGAGAAAACTCCGGTCCCCATTCGGTATCCGCAAAGGTCATATGCCGTTTTTCTCCTCCCGGTTCAGTAAATGCAATTCGGCTAAAATGCGAATGAAACCGCCGCACCCTCTCCCGCCCGAGGGCTTGTTCCATTTGATCCAAGATCTGGGCATAGTCCTCCTTGGTTCGGATAGCGCCAAAGGTACGCGCATTGAGGTGCCCGAAATCAATACAAGGAATAAATGAATCATCTACCCGGCAAAGGGCGATTACTTCCTCGAGGTTGCCAAGCTGGTTGATCTTGCCCATGGTTTCCGGGCAAAGGGAAATATCGTCTAAATGAGCAGCGCGCAACTCCGCCGCCGCAATCAATAACGTTTCTTTTGCAAAGGTCAGCGCCTGCTCCCTGGTTATTTTCGCGCAAGAGCCTGAGTGAACAACAATCCGGGTAGCGCCCATCGCTTTTGCCACCTTCGCCGTTGAAAGAAGATATTGCACGCTCTTTTCTCGTTTCTCCTTTTCAACACTCGACAGCGAAATATAATAAGGAGAATGAACGGACAAAAAGACGCCTGCCTCTTTCATACGATCTCCCAACGCTGCGGCCGTCTGCTCGGAAATTCGCACCCCATGACCGCATTGATACTCGTAAGCGTCCAGTCCGAACTGACGTAAATACTCCGGCAGTTCGGTGTTTTTTCTCTTTCCAAAACTGTTCCCGTTCCCCGCAGGACCGAAATGCACCTTCATTTTCCAGACTCCTTTCTTTTATAATATCGTGATAAAAACGGGCGCTCCAACGTGCGTTTGAGCCGAAACAATACGCCGTCCTCGAGCTTCTTAGGCAAAATCAGGATTTTTTGAAAGCGTTTTAAACTTCCGCCCAAAATATCGGTAAAAATCTGGTCTCCCACAATGGCGATTTCATGAGACGGAAGTGCGAATTTTCGTTTAACGCGCGTCAGTCCCAGCGGAAACGGTTTACAGCTCATAGAAAAAAACGGCAGCTGAAGCGACTGCGCAAACGGAGCGACCCGCGCTTTAAAATTATTGGAAGAAATCATCAATTGAATTCCATTCGTTTGCAATTCCTGAATCCATTCCCGCACCCCAGGAAAGGGAACCGGACTGCCGTGCTCGCTCAATGTGTTGTCAACATCCAAAATCAACGCCCGAATGTTTTGCTTCTTTAAAAAATCAACGGTAATATCGGTAATACTGTCAAAAACAAAATCAGGGACAAACAATTTTCTCACTCCTGTAACTATTCACAAAGAAAAACAGCCGGAAAAGAGCACATATTGATGCGCTGCAAATCCGGCTGCTTCATTTCATATATCGTTATTCTGCGCCTTTGTTGGCCGAAACAGCAACGGCTGTTATTTGCGCTTCCGTTTCCGCGCAGCTTCCGATTTTTTCTTCCGCTTTACTGAAGGCTTTTCATAATGTTCTCTTTTGCGAACCTCAGAAATAATTCCTGATTTTGCACAAGATCTTTTAAATCGTTTCAGGGCGCTGTCCAACGATTCATTTTCCTTCACACGAATTTCTGCCATTTTGCTTCCCTCCCTTTGTCACACAGACAGAGGCGCTGTGTTTTTCAAAAACACCTAAAAGGTTGATATCATTATAATACGTTTTTAAAACAAAGTCAAGGATATTTTCCGAAAAATCCAAGGAAAGCGAGCTTAGCTCCAAAACAGCCGTTAAAATAAAAAGAATGCAAACGCCGATTTCTGCCTGAAAACAGCCCGTTTGCAACGCCTCGAACCAAAACCGATTTTCGACTTTTTTCCTTTCATTTCGATTTTTATCTCAAAAAACGGTAGACATTTGGAATACAGCATGATATAATATGGAACAGTTGGGTTTTGACCCTCCAAATTCTAGGGTATATTCAAACCCTTTGATGGTGAAGAGGTTGTTATGACAATCACATTTCCTCAATTTATTTCCAATTTAGACAGTCCCGCTTTTTTGGTCACCGTTATCTTAACCCTGGGCGTCATTTTTGTCAACGGCTGGATTGACGCTCCCAATGCAATTGCCACTTGTATCTCCACCCGTTGCCTGAGTGCGAAAACAGCTGTTGCAGTAGCGGCCATCTCCAATTTTGCCGGGGTCTTTGTCATGAGTTCTGTCAACGCAACTGTGGCGGAAACCATCTATAATATGGTGGATTTCGGCGGCGACCGAGATCAGGCGCTGATTTCACTTTGCGCCGCAATGGTGGCTATTGTAACCTGGGCGTTTGCGGCATGGCTTTTCTCTATTCCAACCAGCGAAAGCGATTCGTTGATTGCCGGGCTGACCGGCGCCGCTATTGCAGTGCAAGGCGGAATATCCGGTATCAATTTTTCAGAATGGCAAAAGGTGCTTTACGGACTGGTTTTGTCTATCACGCTTGGTTTTCTGGTAGGTTGGATTACTGTAAATGGGATTAACCTCATTTGCCGCAGCATGGATCGGCGAAAAACGCAGAAATTCTTCAAAGGCGGTCAAATCGGCAGCGCCGCTGCCATGGCCTTTATGCATGGTGCGCAGGACGGTCAAAAATTTATGGGCGTTTTTCTGCTGGGTGCCTTTTTGGCGCAAGGGGAAGCGAATGTGACAACCTTTCAGATTCCAATTTGGTTGATGCTCGTCTGTTCCGCCCTAATGGCTCTAGGCACTTCTATCGGAGGCTACCGAACCATAAAATCAATCGGTATGAAAATTGTAAAACTGGAAAAATACCAGGGATTTTCAGCAGATCTTGCCGCTTCCGCCTGTTTGTTCGGATTTTCCATTTTCGGAATTCCTGTCAGTACTACACAAACCAAAAGTGTTGCCATTATGGGCGTTGGCGCTGCAAAACGGATTTCCAACGTCAATTGGGCGCATGTAAAACGGATGATTTTGACTTGGGCGCTGACATTCCCCGGATGCGGCATCATCGGCTTTTGTATGGCAAAAATTTTCTTGCAGATCGTTTAGAGAAAAGCGGAGGACAATGTTATGAGAAAGAAAAAAAAGAACAATTACTTTGTAATGCTATTGAATATGGCCGGATATTGTTCCAAAGCGGCAGTCTGTTTAGAAGAAACGCTTCAGAATTATAACCAAGAAACACTGCAACACAAAATAGAAGAAATCCACCAAATAGAGCACTCTGCCGACGAGGCAAAACACGATTTAACCAACCGGCTGCTGACCGAATTCATCACCCCCATCGACCGTGAGGATATCCTTCACCTTTCCGACTGTATCGACGATGTCACCGACCATATCGAGGACGTATTGCTCAACCTTTATATGTACCATATCGACGAGCTTGTTCCCCAATTGACAGAATTTTCCCATCTGCTCCAGCGAAGCTGCAAACAACTAGAAAAGGTAATGGAAGAGTTTTCCAAGCTGCAAAAATCCTCCTCCATTAAAAGCCTTCTCATTCAATTGGACAGCCTGGAAAGCGAGGGCGACGTTTTGTACGCCGACACAATTCGGGCGCTGTATCAGCATACCGACTGGCATCCGCTAAAGGTAATGGCGTGGGAAAAAATTCTTTCTTGCTTTGAGAAATGCTACGACTCCTGCGAGGGCATTGCAAATTGCGTCCAGAACATTTTAATCACAAATTCATAATAAAACCAAACTGCAAAATGGCGGCGGAAAAAACTTTCCGCCGCCATTTTTGTGTAAAAAACAACTGCCCGGGTTTACTCAACCGTAACCGACTTGGCAAGGTTTCTGGGCTTATCAACATCCTGTCCTTTCGCCAGAGTAATATAGTAAGAAAGCAACTGCAACGGCAAAATAGCCAGCGATGTGGTAAAATACCGGTTGGTGTTCGGCACATACACGGTAAAATCAGCAACATCTTCCATATCATAGTTCCCGTAGTTGGTAATTCCCATCAAGTAACCGCCCCGCGCCTGCACTTCTTTTAAATTGCTGATTAATTTTTCATATAATTCCGACTGGGTAGCGATCCCTACGACTAAAACGCCATCCTCAATCAGCGAAATCGGTCCGTGCTTCAGCTCGCCCGCCGCATACGCTTCCGAATGGATATAAGATACCTCTTTCAATTTTAAAGAACCTTCTAAAGCAGTCGCGTAATCCAGCCCTCGACCAACAAAAAAGCTGTCCCGACTCGCTGCAAATTTGTTGGCAAACCATTGAATCCGCTCTTTATCATCCAACACCTGCCGAATCTTTTCAGGCAGCAGCCGCAGCTCCTTCTGATACTCCAAATACTCCTCCTGCCCAATACAACCTCTAATCTTTCCAAACAGTAAGCTAATCAAGTACAGAGCCGCCAGCTGCGTGCTGTACGCCTTCGTTGTCGCAACAGCAATTTCCGGTCCGGCCCAGGTGTACATCACATGATCTGCCTCCCGCGCAATCGAGCTTCCAACAACATTAACAATGGCCAAAACCGGAAGCCCCATTTCTTTTGCCTTCCGCAGCGCCGCCAGAGAGTCGGCAGTCTCCCCCGATTGACTGATAACGATAACCAGTGAATTGGGAATCAGCACCAATTCTCGATACCGAAATTCCGAGGCAAGATCTACTTCTACCGGTATCCGCGCAACCCCTTCCAGTACATATTTACCCGTAACGCCAACGTGATACGCAGACCCGCAAGCTACAATCTGAATTTTTGAGATGGAGCGGATTTCTTCATCCGACAAACCCAATTCCTCCACCACAATTTCATCCCCCTTCATTCTGGGGCTAATCGTGTCCTGCACCGCCTTTGGCTGCTCATAAATTTCTTTTAACATAAAGTGGGCGTACCCGTTTTTTTCAGCCGTCTCCTCCTCCATTTGAAGCTCCTCCGGCTGTTTTGAAATCTTTTCGCCATCAATATTGTAAAACCCGATCTCCTGCCGCCCAATCCGCACAATCTCCATATTTTCTGGATAAAAAACTGTTTTGGTATATTTTAAAATCGCCGGTATATCCGAGGCAATGAAATTCCCTGTTTCCCCTTTTCCGACAATCAACGGACTGTCCTTTCGAACTGCAAACAGCTCTTGCGGAGCGTCCTGAAACAAAATTCCCAGCGCATACGACCCATTCATATGCAGCATAGCATTTGCAATCGCCTCCAAAGGATCGCCATGATAATAATAATCAATTAAATGTACGATGGCCTCC
Organism: uncultured Oscillospiraceae bacterium; assembly: GCA_934408835.1. GTDB lineage: Bacteria > Bacillota > Clostridia > Oscillospirales > Ruminococcaceae > CAKRVU01. The sequence continues at coordinate 22,774 of CAKRVU010000002.1, forward strand.
GTATCCGTCTCAGAAAGGAAGCGGTATCCTTTGTCTGTTAAAGAGCGCCTCAGCGCCTGTGCGTTCTCAATAATTCCGTTGTGTACAACTGCTATCGTCTTTTGGGCATTATAATGCGGGTGCGCGTTCCGGGCGGACGGCTCCCCGTGCGTTGCCCACCGTGTGTGTCCGATTCCGCAGTCCCCCTTGACCGTAATTCCCCCGTCTGTCATTTCATATAAAACATTCAGCCGCCCCTTCGCTTTTACAATTTCCAAACGTTCCGCTCCGCTAACAGCCAGACCCGCCGAATCGTACCCACGGTATTCCAGCTTCGACAACCCTTCCAGCAATCGCGGCGCCGCCTGCTCCGTGCCCGTATAACCTACAATTCCACACATCATTATCACCTCAATCAGTTTTCACATTCATGGTATGTTTTGATTTCAATAACCATTCGTCCGTTTCACCCAATATACCATATCCCTATAACCTTTGTCAATTCCCTCTATTTTCTCAAAATATTGTCTTTTTCCACTTCTCTCTTGACATATATCCGCTTTTGTGCTATAATAATTTTATTTAGACGACGGGTTAGAATTTTTCCTCACACAGCCAAAATTTGTATGAATCAGGAGGGATCGCTATGTTGTTAATGAACTGCGTTGGTATCAGCAACAAACTTGCTGCTATAGCAGGAATGCCAACCACTGCAACTGTGTCCGTCACCCCCCCATACAAATTTAGAAATATTCAGTATACATCTTCGCAACACTTTGCTTCTCGTCGAAGCGAAGCTTGTTGTGCATGCCAAAATGTTCCAAAAGCCAGGCGACTCGCAGCCAATTTGCGTGT
>CAKRVU010000003.1 GCA_934408835.1 uncultured Oscillospiraceae bacterium
CCGGCTCATCCTCCATTCCACGCCACACTCAACCTTTACCCGGAGCTGAAATAGGGCACCGTTTCCCCTTGACAACAATCAATCGTCCGGTCTACTTGGGACAGAGAGACTACCCTTCCGGCTCATCCTCCATTCCACGCCACACTCAACCTTTACCCGGAGCTGAAATAGGCACCGCTTCCCCCCGACAACAATCAATTGTCCGGTCTACTCAGGACAGAGAGACTACCATTCCGGCTCATCCTCCATTCCACGCCACGCTCAACTTTTACTCCAACGCAACCTCATGCGAAATAGTTCGCTCAGCGTCGATAACAGTTGGATCGCAAAAAGGATATTTCCTGGTATAATCAGCGGCTCCCTCTTCTCGCACCACAGGAGATTTGTGATGCTCAAGCAGGTTGACAAGATCGTAAACGTCAATCCAAATTTCGCTGTCGCACTCTACCTGCGACTCATCAAAAATCAATTGCATTCCAAAATGCAAATGAGGCGCTTTCATTCCATTGACATTCTCCTCTGTGCTATACCCGGTCATTCCTACATAACCGATGGGATCCCCAGCGTTTACAACCGTCCCCTCCTCGATTCCATCTACGAACGGATGATCCTTCTGTAAATGAGCGTAGTAATAGTAGCGCTTGCCGTCAAGACTGCGGATTCCAATCCGCCAACCGCCATACTGATTCCATCCGCAATGGGTTACAACCCCGCTTTCCACCGCGATAACCGGCGTCCCCACCGACGCCATCAGATCGTTACCCAAATGCCTTCTGGAAAAGCCATAGCTTCTGGAATTCCCGAAGTCGTCGTAGTGGGAAAAGGAATACCCATAGGCGATCGGAGAATAGGCGCGCAAACCGTATTTTGTCTCCATGACGGCGTTCCCGGAGACGTCGTACCCACCTGTACCAATTTCATATTCTCCTACCATTCCGCCTAAAACCGCCTCGTACGCCTCGCGGAAATAATCAAATTGCTGGTAAGGCGCGGCCAATTCTTCCACCGACTGCCCGGACTTGAGCTTCTCTATCAGTTCGTCCATATCCTTCTCCCGATATTTCTTCCAGTCGCCCCAGTAACTCGCCGCCAAATAGCTCAGAAGATCCACCCAATGCAGCTGAACGGTCTCGTTGTGACTGGATATGTCCGCCTCAAGCGCTTTTTCCATTGCCTGTTCCGGAACGTCAAAGGAAACCCATTGGATATAATCGCAGTCTGCATTCTTCTGCTCCTGCTCCTGAGCGTTAATGTGAATGGAAATCACGCTGACAGCGATCAATAAACACAGCAGCCCGCAGATGGCGGGAAAAATGAATTGTTTGACCTGCAACAGACCTCCCTCCTCTTCTTACCGACATCTTATGAGGAGGGACAAGCAAAGTATTCAGAAAAAGGAGGAAATCCGTTGAAATGGCCGCAAAAGCACGCGCGTGCTATCTGTATCGCTTTTTGGAGCGTCCTTTTTTCAGGCTGGACGATTCTGCATTTCCTCTCCTTTTCGCCCACTCAGTTCGGTATCCGCTGTCTGGTGTTTGAACTCACCGGTCTTTTGTGTCCCTCCTGCGGCGCGACGCGGATGCTCGAAGCTCTCATCCGGTGGGATTTTGTAGCCGCCTTTTCCTTTCACCCCGTCTTTTTCGCCGCCCTTCTTTCCCTGCTGGGCTATGCCGCATATCTCACCGTCCGCGTCTTTCAAACAGGGCGATGGTCGCGACCGGGAACGAAATTCCTCCTGTGCGTTTTCGCGTTTGTCGTTCTTCTGGCGATCTTTACCGTTCTCCGCAATCTTTTCCCTCCAGTCGCCCTTTATTAGATCACCAGCAACGCCCCTTACCGGTAAACCAGCGGCACCCCCCGTTTGCAGCGAAACCTTGTCCGTTCGCCTTTTGAAAATTTTTTAAACCGGAACATTTAAAACCTTCCTTGGCTGCGCGCCATATGCCTAAAACCCTATTTTCATGAAAAGATACAGTCAAAAAACTAGGAAATTTAAAAATGACTCTTCCTATTTTCGACGTTTTGAGCTATACTGATGATAGCAATCAATTGACAGCTTCAGAGAAGCCGAATCAAAAAAGAGGAGAAACACCATGGATTTGAATAAAGTAGAAGTCTATATCTGCGGAAAAAAATTGATATTAAAAACGAAGGAAGCACCTGAGTACATCAAAGGGCTTGCCCGCGCGGTGGATCAGAAATTTACAGAAGCGTTCGCCATGGACAGCGCGCTAAATTTGTTTGATGCCTCCGTGTTGGTGAGCATGGAATTGATGGACGAATTAAACTGCTCCCGGGATAACCTGGACAACATCCGCCACCAGATCAAAGGGTATGCGGAGGAAGCGGAAAAACTGCGAACCCAACTGGAGCTTTGCCGAAAACAGACAGAGGAGTGGAAAGAGCAAAACGAAAAGCTGCAATGCGAAATTGATATGCTGGCCTTGCAAAAAAAGCTTCAAATGATGAATGAGGAACGAAATGACTGAGCTTCTCGCTCCGGCCGGCGGACCAGAACAGCTGATAGCGGCGCTCCATGCGGGTGCGGACGCAGTCTATCTGGGATATCAAAGCTTTAGTGCAAGAGCCGGCGCCCGGAATTTTAACGAAGAGCAACTCCGCGAAGCTGCCTCTCTTACCAGTCTTTTCGGCGCAAGATGTTATCTTGCCTGTAACACCTTGTACACCGATCGGGAACGGGAGGAGCTGATTTCCCTGATACGGCTTGCCGCTTCTCTCGGTATTGATGGAGTCATCTTGCAGGATCTCGGTCTTTGCCGTCTACTGCGCCAAATGGTTCCTGAAATGAAGCTCCACGCCTCCACCCAGCTTTCGGTACATACCAAAGAAGGGGCAAATCAGCTCAAAGAGCTTGGCTTTTCCAGGGTCGTTTTGGCAAGAGAGCTTTCCCTCTCGGAGATCGCAAACATTCTGCCGGCTGCCATTGAAACGGAAGTATTTGTTCACGGCTCCCTCTGCTTCTCCTTGTCCGGTCAATGCTATCTCAGCGGCTTTCTGGGAGGACGAAGCGCCAATCGCGGACGTTGCGCACAGCCTTGCCGTCTTCCTTTTTCGGTTCAAAGGAACGGGGCTGCCGATCTGTCTATGAAAGATCTGTGCGCAGCCGACTCGGTAGCGGAACTCTGCCGGTTGGGCGTGACTTCTCTGAAAATAGAAGGGCGGATGAAGCGCCCGGAATACGTTGCCGCTGCCACTGCCGCCTATCGCGCCATTTTGGACGGAAACACGCCAGATCTTGAGTCGTTGCGAAAGGTGTTTTCCCGCAGCGGATTTACCAACGGCTATCTGACCGGACACCCAGACGGCAACATGTTCGGTCAGCGGCAAAAGGAGGACGCCGCCGCCCCTTCTCTGTTACGCGAACTCAAAAACCGTTACCGAAAGCCGATTCACCGGGTTGCTTTGACCGGTTGCTGCCGCCTGATTCCCGGAAAACCTGCAACTCTTACGTTAAGCGATGGACAACATCAAATCACTGTGACCGGAGCACCGGTGGAACAGGCGTCTCAAACGCCACTGCGGGAGGACTCAGTCAGACGGTTGCTCGGAAAACTGGATGAAACTCCTTTTTAGTGGGAATCTTTGCAAATTGATATAGAAGGCTCTCCTTATCTGCCGGCGGCTGCAATCAATCGTCTGCGCCGGGAGGCAGTGGAGGAACTGACGGCTGGGCGGGGCGACAGAAAACCGTTTAACGTTTCCTGTCTGTCTCCTCCGGTCGGAGGAGACGCGCCGAAACGGCGCAGCCCCGCCCTACGCGCCCGTTTTCGTTCGGTCGACCAAATCGCCGATCCTTCCCTTTATCAATGGATTTACCTCCCGGTCAATGAAATCCTAAAGGAACCAGAACGAATTGCCCCCTTCCAATCCAAGGTGATTGCGACCTTACCATCTATCCGCTTTGGCATAGAACCGCAGCTACTCGAAACGCTAAAGACGGTACGGGAGCTTGACATCACCCATCTCCTCGCGTCCAACGTGGCGGATTTTGGACTGAAAAGGGAATTTACCCTGCACGGAGATTATACCCTGCATCCAACCAATTCGGACGTTTTACAGCTGTTTGCGCAGCTTGGACTGGCGGACGCTATCCTCTCCGTCGAGCTTCGGAAGGAAGTAATCAGGGATCTTTCCTCTCCCATCCCATGCGGTATTATCATTTACGGAAAGCTTCCGCTTACCATTTCCCGCAACTGCCCCGTCAAAGCAAAGATCGGCTGCCAAAAATGCAACCGCCGCATTGCGTTGACAGATCGACTAGGGAAAACGTTTCCGGTTCGTTGTCAAGCTGGCTATTGCGAAATCTTCAACAGCGTCCCACTCTCGCTCCTCGACCTGCCTTGGCGGAAGCACTCCTCTTTCGGATGTTTGTATTTTACAGAAGAAAGCCCCCGCGAGGTAGAACAAATCAGCAGACAAGCCACCACCTCGAGCAAGATAACCGGCGAGTACACCAGAGGATTTTATCATAAAGACCATTTCTAACGCACAGGTCCAGCCGCTCCCTTTGCTCCTTTCTTTTTGGGCAAAAACGGATTTGTCACATGTCCCCGTTTTATTGCCCAACTGTCAATCTTTTCCCGGGAAACGATAGGGCGATTGCAGAAAAATTGGTCTTTTTATGAACATATCTTGAAAATTGAAGAAAATGATTGAGAAATCAGAAAATGCACGGTATAATGAAGAAGAATAATAGAAATGAATTCAAATAAAATTGCAAAAACATGAAGGAGAGGCAGGAAAAAAGATGGCGTTTTCCAGAGATATCGGGATTGACCTGGGTACTGCAAACACCCTGATTTTTATGAAAGGAAAGGGAATTATCATTCGTGAACCGTCGGTTGTCGCTGTGGATACCCACACCGATGTGGTAAAATGCGTAGGACAAGAAGCGAAGGACGTCATCGGGCGTACGCCCGGTTCTATTACCGCTGTCCGTCCGCTGAAAGACGGCGTCATCGCCGACTTTGATATCACAACGAGTATGCTTGAGCAGTTTATCCAAAAGGCGCTGAACAAGACCTTTATGGCAAAACCGCGGGTTATCATTTGCATTCCATCGGGCGTCACTGCGGTGGAAAAGCGCGCTGTCAAGGAAGCGACCGAGCGCGCAGGAGCAAAACGGGTTTCCATTATTGAAGAACCGATGGCAGCAGCAATCGGCGCCGGCTTGCCGGTTGCGGAACCGACAGGAAATATGGTAGTGGACATCGGCGGCGGCACCTCTGAGGTGGCTGTTATCTCCCTTGGCGGCATCGTGGCAGCAAAATCTGTCCGCGTTGGAGGAGACGAGTTTGACAACTCCATCATCAATTATATCAAGAAGAAATACAATCTATTGATCGGTGAACGGACAGCGGAGAACATCAAAATTCAAATCGGTTCTGCGTACCCGTTTGAAGTGGAAGAAACGATGAATATCAAAGGTCGGAACTTGTTAAACGGGTTGCCGGAAAATATCGAAATCACTTCCGATGAAGTGCGCGAGGCGCTTGGAGAACCGCTGGAGAGCGTCTTAGACGCCATTCGCGTCACTTTGGAAAAAACGCCTCCCGAGCTGGCAGCCGATATCATTGATCAGGGTATCACTCTGACTGGCGGCGGCGCGCTGCTGCGTGGTCTCGATCAACTGATTATGCAAGAAACGGGAATGCCGGTTCATATTGCCGAAAACCCCCTCGACTGTGTTGCAGAGGGAACCGGAAAAGTATTGGAAAACATCGAAAAGCTGCATAACGTGCTCAATGACGACGGACGTTATTGAGAAAAAAGGACAACAAACCGGACGCCGCGGCAGGAATCCGGCTGAGTTCCTGCTTCAGGCAAGCTTCAGGGCCGGCAATCTGTCAGCCCTGTTTTGTGGTTTTCAGATTTCAGGCAGCTTGAGGGGAGGAAATCAGCTTGCGTGATTTTTTTAAAAGCCTGTGGTTCAAGTTTCTTGTGGTCATTCTGGCAGTGCTTTTGGGATTGTTCCTGTTTGAGACGTCTACCGGAAGGCTCTCCACCCCTTCGGAGATTCTCGGAACAGTAATCGAACCGATAGAACGCGGCACATCGGCGATCACCAACACAGTGGGCGGCTTTTTTGATCAAGTCGTCCATTCCGGTCGATATAAAAAAGAAAATGAACAGCTGCGGGAACAATTGGCGCAACTTCAAAATCAAATGGTGGATTATCAGGAGCTGAAAACACAAAACGAACAGCTCAAAGAGATCGCCGGAATCAAAGAAAAACATTCGGATTATGATATGACTCCAGCCAACGTTGTGGCCAGAGACCCGGAACAGCTATACAGTTTTACCATCAATGCCGGCAGCCTGGATGACGTTCAGGTCAACGACCCGGTCATCACATCCGCCGGTCTAATCGGAATGGTAACAACCGTCGGTCCAACCTACTCCCAGGTAACAACCCTGCTAAGCCCCGATTTACAGGTGGCATGCTATGATATTCAAACCGGTGAAGCCGGCGTCGTCTCTGGGCGGATGGATTTGGCGCCAAGCGACCGCTGCCAAATGCAGCATATGGATAAAGATACCAAGGTGGCAAACGGCAGCTTGATTGCAACCTCAGGCTCTTCCGGCATTTTTCCGCCGGGTTTAATCGTCGGTTCGGTGGAGGATACGCAAATAAACGAAAATGGTATTTCAGCATATCTGGTCATTCAACCTAGCGTGGATTTGTCAACCGTCACCGATGTCACCGTTATCAAACACTTTGAAGGTCAAGGGTCGGGAATTCCCGTGCAGCAATAATAATGCACACAACACACACTTAATGTTTCCGGCACCGCCTCAGCACCGCCGACCGTGCTAGAAGTTTTTTTGCAATTTCAACATCAACGCGCGGAGTTTTCTTCGCGGCAGCCATACGTAAAGCTGAACGCACCGGCTCCGCAATCCACGGTTACAAGGATGTTTGCACCCTCAACATTAACGCGCGGAGATTCCCTCGCGGCAGACATATGTAAAACTGAACCGTTCTGTCACCCACCTATCCCGGGAATCACCGCAGTCGCTCTGTTGTATCAACATGTTTGTGATCCGCTGAACTTCCGGCACAGTAAGGAGTATAAGATGAAATTTGGCAAAAGCAGAATTTATGCCAACCTCCTGAAATGGAGCGTATGGGTTCTTCTGGCGATCGGGCTTGTGAGTCTGCAAACTGCTCCGGGACTATTCGCCATCTTTGGAGTGAAGCCGTTACTTCTGTTCCCCCTCGCAATCACCTTTGCTTTTTTTGAGAAAGAACGCGCAGCCGGAGGTTACGCGATCTTTTTAGGCGCTTTGTGGGACGTTGCAGCGGGAAAGGCGCTCGGCTTTTCTTCCATACTGCTGCTCAGTATCTGCACGGCCATTTCCCTCCTCGTACTTTATCTTGTAAAACAAAATTTAATCAACTGCATCTTGTTGACCGCCGCCGGATTATTTTGTTATGACTTGATTTATTACCTGTTTTATTTCCTCATTTGGGGAAAACCCGGCGTGTGGGCGCCGCTGGTGTTTCATTTGATTCCCTCATTTGCGTACACGATAGCCATTACACCGCTGTTTTACTTTGGCGTGCGTTTTTTAACAGAAAAACTGGCGGTAGAAGACTGACTGAATCCTGACAGAAAGAGAGGTGACGCCGTATGCGGGAAGGCGCACAGACTAAAACATCAAAAAAAAGACTGATTTTTTTCCTGATTCTGTTGATTGCCGCTTTTTTAGGCGCAATGATTTTGTTGATGGAGTATCAGATTGTAGACGGAGCAGAATACTTGGCGAAAGCGAGTCAGAACAATCAAAGCACCCAGACCGTCCAAGCGGCGCGCGGCGATATTACCGACCGTTATGGGCGCGTTTTGGTGACAAATGAACTGCAATTGAACCTGCAGCTTACAGCGGACGAGCTTCCTTCCGACAACGCAGGAATCAATCAGGTTATCTCAGATTTGTTGGACTTGCTGGAGCAAAAAGGTGTCCCTTACGTTGACACCTTTCCCATCTCACAAACAGCACCATATACCTTTTTGGAAGGGCAAGAAGCGGCAGCCTCTCAACTGAAGGCAGCTCTTTCGGCACAGGACTACGCAACAGCTCAAAACTGTATGGATCTGCTGATAGAAAAATATGAAATTTACGGGTACAGCGAAGAACGCACTCGGGATATCGCCGGAATTCGAGCCCAAATGCTAATGGACAACTTTTCTGATTCCAATCCGTATACATTTGTAGAAAATATCGACGGCAGCCTTGCCGGAGAGATTATGGAACAAAAGGATTCCTACCCTGGAGTCCAGCTCCAAGAGACCTATAACCGAATCTATCCAAGCAAGGACATAGCGTCCCATCTCATCGGGACAGTAGGTCCAATTTACCAAGAAGAATACGACTCTTATAAAGAAAAGGGTTATCCGATGGACGCAATTGTCGGCAAAAGCGGAATCGAACTTGCCATGGAAGATCAGCTGCGGGGGATTGGTGGGAAAAAGACCATTGTCAAAGACGAAAACGGTCAAGTAATCGAGGAATATTATGCACAGGGTCAAGAACCTTCTCCCGGAGATACAGTGGTTCTTACCATTGATTCAAAGCTTCAGAAGGAATTACAAGATGCGATGGAAAGCTATATGCTGAGCCTTCGCTCTACTTCAACCTATCATTCGGCTAAGGGTGCCGCCGTCTGTGTACTGGACGTCAAAACCGGGGAATGCCTGGCGCTGGTTTCCTATCCCAGTTACGATATCAACGAATATCGAACCAACTACGAGCAGTTGTCCTCCAACCCGTATAAGCCGCTGTTTAACCGCGCGCTGATGGGAACTTATCGCCCAGGATCTACCTTCAAAACGGTGATGTCAGTAGGCGGTCTTTTATGCGGCGCGTTTACCAAAGATACCGTGTTTAATTGCGTCAACCCCTATCCGGGAACACATATGAACTGTCTGCAAAATCATCACAGCGGTCCTACCAATCTGAATACAGCTTTAAAATACTCTTGCAATAACTATTTTTATCATGTGGGCGACAATATGGGAATCGACAACATCAATTATTATGCACACGCAATGGGGCTCGGAACGGAAACTGGTCTGGAAATTTCCAACGCAGTTGGTCATATCGCAAGCCCGGAATATTACGAAGACCACGGAATGCAGTGGCAGTGGGGCAACACGTTACAGGCTTCCATCGGACAGGCGGAAACAATGGTCACGCCGCTGCAAATGGCAATCAGCATGATGACCATCGCCAACCACGGAACCCGGTATGCCTCCCACCTGGTAAAGGGTGTGGAAGCATACGATTACAGCGAGCCTATAAACGAAACGCAGCCGGCAGTCATGAGTACCCTGCCGGACGAAAACAGCGCATATTCGGCAACGATAGAAGGAATGGAACAGATGGCGACCACCGTTCCCGAGCTGCAAGGTATAGACATCGCAGCAAAATCCGGTACGCCTGAGTTTTATGAAAACGGCGTTTATAAAACCAACTCGGCCGCCGTTGCAATCTATCCGGCGTCCGACCCGGAAATCGCCATCTCGATCATGATTGAAGAAGGTGGAAAGGCTGCGAATTTTCTCCGTCAGGTAGTCGACATCTATGAAGGCTGCAAAACACAGGAGGTAGAAACGCCGCAATCAGTCGGCGTCCTCCTTTCTTGACAGACCAGAACGCAAACCTTTTTTCTTTCTCTATGAACAAGAACGACAGATTGTACAGAGGTGTAAAGCGCGTCTTTCCGGAACCCATATCTGTTGATTGACAGACGCGCTTTCCCGATTTGCACGATAAGAAAATCAAAATGAAAGGAGGACGATATGGGAACGATTATTTCCGTGGCGTCTGGAAAGGGCGGCGTTGGAAAAACCACCTGCTGCTGTCACCTTGGGCGCGCGCTGGCGCAAAGAGGGAAAAAGACTCTGCTGGTGGAACTCGACGGTGGTCTGCGCGGAATGGATCTCTTTCTCGGTGTCTCCGACGTGGTTTATGCGCTCAACGATTTGTTGACCGATGGATGCACCTTAGAGCAAGCGTCTTTGCCAGTTCCCGGAGCGGATGGACTTTATCTGATTGCCGCGCCGTCAACCTTTCACAGCATTCCAATCCCAGAACAGCTCATTACGCTGGCACAGACGTTGAAACAGGAGTACGATTATGTGATCTTTGATTCGCCGGCTGGCAGTACTCTGATCGACGTGATGGCGCAATTTTCAGATCTGCTTATTTTGCTGGTGCTGCCGGAACCTGTTTGCCTGAGGGACGCGGCAAATGTTGCGGCTTATTTATACAATGATACAAAGCGAAATGCCGAGCTTCGGCTTCTGATCAATCGAGTAAGTCATAAGAACCTCCATCGCAACCATATCAAATATTTAGACGACGTCATAGATCAGACAGGCGTGCCCCTCATTGGCGTTTTGCCCGATTGCACAAAACTGTTTCAGACGACTGCAACCGGAAACCCTTTAAAGAAAAGATGTCTGCCGGCAGCTGTGTTTCAAGCAATTGCAGCTCGCCTGGATGGTGAAGATGTTCCGCTGGTCTTAAAATAGCAGCCTGACGCTGCGCGAACACGTTTCTTAGTAACAGCAGACCAAAAGTAAAAACGCACAACCAACGGATTAAGCTGCTATTTCGGTTCCTGCTCCAGCAGCCTGACTCTGCGCGCAAACGTTTCTTAGTAGCAGCAGACCAAAAGTGAAAACGCACGACCAACGGCTTAAAGCGGCTATTCCGGTTCCTGCTCCAGCAGCCTAATGCTGCGCGCAAACGTTTCTTAGTAGCAGCAGACCAGAAGTAAAAACGCACGACCAACGGATTAAGCTGCTATTTCGGTTCCTGCTCCAGCAGCCTGACGCTGCGCGAACACGTTTCTTAGTAGCAGAAGCCCAAAAGTGAAAACGCACGACCAACGGCTTAAGCGGCTATTCCGGTTCCTGCTCCAGCAGCCTAATGCTGCGCGCAAACGTTTCATGGCGCCAGTGGAGAGAAAAATCCCAACCACCAGCAGAAAGACCATCCTCATCTCCATAAGCCTAAACTGCACTTAGGGATTTCTGAGCAACAGCAACATGATAGAGATACGCTCAACTGGGTAGACAGTCTGCATGATCTAAAGCATTCGAACGCCGTCCAAACACGCCTTGCGATTGCAACAGAATGAACTGATCTACAATGGGAAACATCTCAAAAGACAACACCGGCAGGCAGAAAGCCGATTATAAAAATCAACCGAAGGAAAGGGTAGAAGAAAAAATGAACATAGCGCTTGTTGCACACGACTCAAAGAAGGAGCTGATGGTACAGTTTTGCATTGCCTATTGCGGAGTGCTCAGCTGCCATAATCTTTGTGCGACCGGAACGACCGGCAAACTGGTGGCTGAAGCGACCGGACTGAACATTCAGCGTTTTTTGAGCGGAATCCAAGGCGGAGATCAACAGGTTTCTGCCCGAATTGCCTATAATGAAATTGATTTGCTGCTTTTTTTCCGAGACCCGTTGGCAGAACGCGGCACAGAAGTAAACGAAATGGAAATGCTGCGGCTGTGCGATATGTACTCTATTCCGGTTGCAACAAATATTGCTACCGCCGAGGTACTGATTCATGGTCTGGAACGGGGCGACCTGGATTGGCGAAATATTGTGCATGTCGAATAGGCGAAGAACCGGGAAACGAATAGGCGATAAAAGGAGATAAATGGAATGAAGCTTTTAACCAACGCTCCCCGCGGTACGCAGGACCTCCTGCCGGACGTGACAGAGGATTGGCGCAAAATAGAGGAACTGGCGCTGCGTACAGCGAAAAAATACGGATTTTCTGAAATACGGATCCCTACTATGGAACATACTGAACTGTTCCGCCGCTCGGTAGGGGACTCTACCGACGTAGTGCAAAAGGAAATGTTTACCTTTGTTGACCGTGGCGGTCGCTCCCTCTCTTTAAGACCGGAAGGAACCGCCGGAACTGTGCGCGCCGCTTTAGCCGGAGGACTGCTTAACGGCGCTTTGCCGAGCAAGCTGTGCTATCTGCTAACCTGCTTCCGCAACGAACGTCCGCAAGCCGGGCGACTAAAGGAATTCCATCAGTTTGGCGCAGAGCTGTTCGGTTCTTCTTCCCCAATGGCAGACGCCGAGCTGATTGAAATGGCGTCCGCTTTCTTTGACGCAATGGATATCAAAGGATTGACCCTTATCATCAATTCGATCGGCTGTCACGATTGCCGTGAAAGATACCGTAAGGCACTGATCTCTTATTTTTGCGACAGAAAGGAGCAGTTATGCGCCCTTTGCCAAGAGCGGTTAGAGCAAAATCCGCTCCGTCTGCTCGATTGTAAAAATCCTGAATGTCAGGAACTGACAAAGGGCGCTCCTGTGATTCTCGACTATCTTTGCAAGTCTTGTCAGGAGCATTTTACCGGCGTACAGGAGACCTTGCAGGCCGCCGGAATTTCTTATCAGGTAAACCCCCGCGTTGTGCGTGGACTGGACTATTATGACCGAACGGTCTTTGAATTTCTGTCAAACGATTTAGGCGCGCAAAGCGCCTTGTGTGGCGGCGGTCGTTACGATACGCTAGTCGAAAAGATGGGCGGTTCTCCTACACCCGCATTGGGCTTTGCCGTTGGCTTGGAACGGCTGCTGCTCGTCTTAAAAGCGCAGCATTCTCCTCTTTTGGGGCTTAAAGAACATCCCGATTTGTTCCTGCTCCCGTTGGGACAAAAAGAACGAAAGGCAGCTTTCGCACTTGCGGCAAAGCTCCGGAAAGCCGACGTCTGCGTGGAGACCGATTTGATGGAGCGCAGCCTAAAGGCACAACTCAAATATGCAGACAAGCAGGGTGCAAAATATGTCTGCATATTGGGAGAGGACGAACTCCAATCCGGCATTTTAACAGTGAAACGAATGCAAGACGGTCATCAACGACAATACTCTGCTGACCGCTTGGTCGACGAATGGATATCCGAAATCGGTATCAATCAAAAAACGGAAGGATTAAACATAGAATGAAACAGCAAATGGAATCTATCAAACGGACAATGACCTGCGGAACGCCGCGAATTGCCGATATCGGAAAGGAAATCGCGGTAGCCGGCTGGGTGCAGCGGCGCCGGGACTTGGGAAACCTTCTGTTTTTGGATTTGCGCGACCGGAGCGGATTGCTGCAACTAGCATTTGATGATCAAACCGCACGCCCGGTTTTTGAAGAAGCTTCCCGATGCCGCAGCGAATACGTTGTGGCTGCAAGGGGAACTCTTCGTCGTCGGGAAAGTCCTAACCATGATTTGGAAACGGGCGAAGTCGAATTATTTGTCACGGAACTGACCATTCTTTCTGAATCAAAAACACCGCCATTTGAAATTGTCAACCAAGTCAAGGCGGGAATGGATTTGCGGCTCAAATACCGCTACCTGGATTTGCGGCGCCCTGAAATGCAGCAAACGCTGATTCTGCGTCATAAGATTGTGAAGGCAGCGCGCGACTATTTTGATCAGGAAGGTTTTATTGAGGTAGAAACCCCGATTCTGGTCAAATCCACACCCGAAGGAGCGCGGGACTACCTGGTTCCTTCTCGCGTCCATCCCGGTTCTTTTTACGCGCTCCCGCAATCCCCGCAACTTTATAAACAGATGCTGATGATGTCCGGTATCGATCGATATCTGCAAATTGCCCGTTGCTTCCGGGACGAGGACTTGCGCGCCGACCGCCAGCCGGAATTTACCCAGATCGATCTGGAAATGAGCTTTGTTTCAGAGGAAGACGTGATAGCGGTCAATGAGGGCTTTATGAAACGCCTGTTCCACGATGTGATGGGTCAGGAGATTCAAACGCCATTCGCAAGACTTTCCTATCAGGAGGCAATGGAGCGCTTTGGCTCGGATAAACCGGACGTTCGTTTTTCTATGGAGCTTTGCGACCTGTCTGATCTGCTGACGCAAACAAAATGCTCCGTCTTTGCAAACGCCCTATCAACAGGAAGTGTTCGCGGCATCAACTTCAAAGGGGGCGCCAACCAGCTTTCGCGGAAAGAAATTGATCGACTAACCGACTTTGTCAAAACCTATCGTGCCAAAGGACTCGCCTTCACCCGTCTCCTCGCCGATACCGAAAGCTCCAGCTATGAAAAATATCTCGCTCCACAAGAAAAAGAGGGCATTCGGCGCCGCCTGGACGCACAGCCGGGCGACCTGCTGCTGCTTGTCGCCGACCCGTGCAATCAGGTGGTGTTTGACAGCCTCGGCGCGTTGCGCTGCCATCTGGCCGATCGGTTTTCTCTCTATAAGCCCGGCACGTTCCAATTTTTATGGATTACCGATTTTCCGCTCTTTGAATACAGTGAGGAGGAAGGTCGTTATCTTGCCAAACATCATCCGTTTACCGCTGTCGCGCCGCAGGACGAGGATCAATTGCTGACAGCGCCGGAAACATGCCATGCGCGCGCTTATGACCTGATCCTCAACGGCTGCGAGCTGGGAGGCGGCTCCATCCGAATCCATCAAAAAACGTTACAGGAAAAGATGTTCCAAGCGCTCGGCTTTTCGGAGGAGGAGGCGTCCAAACGATTCGGCTTTTTGCTCGAGGCCTTCGAGTACGGCGCGCCGCCGCATGGCGGTATGGCCTATGGTCTCGATCGGTTGGTCATGCTCCTTTTGCAAAAGGAAAGTATCCGCGACGTGATCGCCTTCCCAAAGGTTCAAAACGCCTCAGAACCAATGTCAGGCTGCCCGTCGCCAGTTGACGAAAATCAGTTGGAAGAACTTTCGATCGGAACATTGTTGAAAGAAGGGGAATAATTTCCCGCAAATTCCCACCTTCCAAAAATGATCCCATGTTTTTGTACGCAATACAAAAAACTTTTGAATATCGACACAAGTCGTCGTAAATCCGCTTGAGGAAACCTTCGAATTATGCTATCCTGGGAACAGAAACGCCGAACGGTGGCATAATTGGAGGAATCAGGCTTGAAAAGGAATTTGGTAGTTTGCAAATCCTGCTTCGAACGGATGGAACAATTGATAGAAGAACTGACGCGGGATGATCTCAACGTGATACCGGTTCCGAGAGATGGTAAGGCGATTCTGTCTGCAATCGAGCATTATCAACCGGAATTGACGCTTTGCGAACTGTTTCTTCCGGGCTATGATGCAATCTCAATTTTAAATCAACTAAAAACAAGCGGTACCCATACGCTAATGGTCGTATCTTCTCCGCACGCCAACTCGAAGCTGGAGGAAAAGGCGATAGAGGCGGGCGCAGTGAGTTATATCATCCGCCCTTACACTCTGGAAAGTCTCTGTTCTCTCATTCGCACCTTGTTGGGAATCGAGCGCGCGGAAGAAAAAACGCCAATCTGCCTGTCGGTTTACGGCGGCAAAATACTGGAAATCTATAAAGAGATCGGAATGTCTCCCGGCTCGCTCGGTGCAAATTACCTGACAGCAGCCATTGAGTATGCAATCGACCACCCGGGCGAAGGACTGCGCGGAAAAATTTACACCCGTTTGCAAGAACAATTCGGCGTTTCCCCAAGCCGTATCGAACGTTCGATGCGATATGCGATTGAAGCCGCTTGCGACCGTGGAAATTACGAAGCGCTCCTCTCTTACTTCGGCGCTATCATACAGGCGGGCAGGGGAAAACCAACCAATCTGGAATTTATTGCGACAATCAGCAACCATATCCGTTTTTTTGGAAATTGCAAACAGAAATCTGTATAAAATACGAACATTTTTTTGACAAAAATATCGTTTGATTTCACCGCAATCTCTGTCGCCATTCCAATAAAATTGTTTTTTTGAAAGAGTTTTTTCAAAAAAGATTGCGTTATTGAAAAAAATATGTTATAATTTGGTCAAGATCATTCCGTTGTATGATAATCAGAGAAACGCGATGATGGAAAAGAGACATCTTTATCTCTGGTGATCTGCGAAAAAACAGCTCTTGTAGCGATCGACTAGAACAACCGCCGCGCACCAAATAGGAACATTGATTTTATCTGTTGAAAGTAAGAAGAACAGATCTGCAATCTTTTATCCCTTTCCCGATTGCCGACCGCAAAATCAAAGGACGCAAAATAGGAGAATACAAAATGGTTTCTGAAAAAATTCTTGTAGTAGACGATGACAAAAATATTTGTGAGCTTCTTCGCCTTTACCTGGAAAAAGAAGGCTATATCGTTATGCTCGCCTACGACGGCGAAGACGCTATCGTAAAATTCAACACTTTAAAACCGGATTTTATTCTGTTGGACGTCATGCTGCCTCTGTTGGACGGATGGCAGGTATGCCGTGAAATCCGCAAAAAATCCAATCTGCCAATTATGATGTTGACCGCAAAGGGCGAGACGTTTGATAAGGTACTGGGTCTTGAATTGGGCGCCGACGATTATGTGGTAAAACCATTTGACGTCAAAGAGATTATAGCGAGAATGAAGGCGATTCAACGGCGAATCGGAGACAGTTCCAAGGAAAACCAAATCAAAGAGGTGTCCTATGACAAGCTGGTCGTAAATATGACTCGCTATGAACTGAAGGTTGACGGAAAAGTAATTGATACTCCTCCGAAGGAGCTTGAACTGCTGTTCCACCTCGCTTCCACCCCCAATAGAGTCTACACCCGCGACCAGTTGCTCGACGAGGTTTGGGGCTTTGAATATTACGGCGATTCGCGGACAATTGATGTGCATGTCAAACGTCTGCGTGAAAAACTCGAAGGAGTGTCCGACCAATGGGCGCTCAAAACCGTGTGGGGCGTAGGCTATAAATTCGAGGTAAATGAATAATGAAGAGACAAAAAGGAGGCTTCCCGCGAAAAAAGAGCCTCTTTTTTCAATATTTCGGGATTTGTCTGTCGATTATTCTGGTCAGTACAACCCTGCTAGGCTCATTGTTTTTCTTCCTTTCGGCGCACTATTTTCAACAGGAACAATATCAATTGTTGAATCTTCGGCTCGACCAAGCTGTTTCTTTTATAGAATCAAAGGCTACCCCTGCTCGAACGGAGGAAACTTTTGAGAAATTTTCTGAGACTTATCATTTGCTCTCCCAATCGCTCGGCGTAAGTTTTGTCTTTTTTGATCAGCAGGGGCATTCGGTGTCCTCTCAACCCTATGAAAAGGATTCGCTTCCAGAGCGGATAGACCTCCCTGAACCCGTCATAAACGAGCTGAATGAAACCGGAATTTACCAGCAAACAGCGCACTTTGAGTCGTCTACCTGGTATAGCGCCGGTGAACCGATCATCTTAGAAGGGGAGATGGCGGGATACCTCTTTGTGTTTGAATCTTCCGAGCTGTTAAAAAACTATCTGAACCACCTGGTGAAGGTCTTTTTGCTGGCGGATCTGCTAGTGCTTGCGGCGTCCTCTCTGATACTCCTCTGGTTTGTAACGAGAATGGTGCGCCCCCTGCGGGAAATGGCGGAGATCGCGCGCGCATACGGAAAAGGCGATTTTTCCAATAAGATTACGCTGAATCGGACGGACGAGATCGGAGAATTGGCGTCGGCTCTCAACTCTATGGGAACAGACCTGGCTTTACTGGAAGAATCAAGGAGGAGCTTTGTCGCCAACGTGTCCCACGAGCTTCGAACTCCGATGACGTCGATTGTCGGCTTTATTGATGGAATTCTTGACGGCGCAATTCCGGAAAATGAACAAACAAAATACTTGCATATCGTCTCGGAGGAAGCGAAACGCCTGGCAAGAATGGTACAGTCAATGCTTCAGCTTTCCCGAATCGAAGCAGGCGAACTTTCCATCTCCTGTTCTAACTTTTCTGTGGACAGCCTGCTGCTGCCGATCCTTCTGAGCTTTGAAGGAACAATTCAAAAGAAACAGGTGCAAATCATCGGTCTGGAGCAGACAAATATCACGCTGTATGCTGACAGAGACCTAATCTATCAGGTGTTTTATAATTTGATTGAAAACGCTGTAAAATTTGTAAACGACGGCGGCGAAATCCGGTTTGAAGCTTCCGTCTTACCAAAAGCGATAAAGCTCTCCGTTGTCAACACAGGCGCGGGTTTAAGTAAGGAGGAACGCCTTCAGGTATTCAATCGCTTTTATAAAACCGATCGTTCCCGCGGCTTAGACCGAACCGGCGTAGGTCTGGGTCTCAATATTGTGCAAAAAATCGTGCAGCTGCATGAAGGCACCGTGGAAGTATTCAGTCAAAAGGGCAAGTATACCGGCTTCCAACTGACATTTCCGCAAAAGAAACACACCGTCTCCGGCAAGACAGATCAAAACAAGTCTGCGCCTGCAACAAATACGCAGAATTTGCCAGGCGATTCAAAAAAAATATAGCTTTATCATTGATGTTTTATAGAGTCAAAGAATTTGACTGTTAGACAAAATGAAATTAAAATAATTATCAGAACATTTCCAGTTGAGGGAACACAAAAAATTTATTGTAGTTTTGCTGTAAGCAACAGATTTCTTCTTGAAATTATCAAGAAAATAAATTTTACGAGTAATGTAGAGATATTTAGCATCTTTTCTGTATTGTCATTCTATCTTTCTATTGCAATGATATGTAAAATTTCTATGTGCTTATGGCATATGCCATGCACTTTGAACAAAATCTCCATTAATCTGTGATCATCGTTGTTCCTTTTTATAAAAGTTTATCCCGTTATCTGTTTGAATTTATTTAAAATTAAATGATAGCGTTTTATCAAGTGTTTCAAAAATATAGTGATGCATGTATTGTACTTCTCAAATGAATTTAAATATAAAAATCTGGAGTATTGTTCTATTTTATTGTATTTGTAAACTCTTTCCCTTTCATTTTTCTTTTTTACTCCTTACTGTAATATATCCCTTGTAAGCCTACGCTGCAATTCTTAATTTTTTTTGAAAACGGCTTGACAAACAGTCATGGATGTGGTAGAATAATACACATGATAAGTAATCAATTTATCGAACCGAGAATATGCGGGTGTAGTTCAATGGTAGAATCCCAGCCTTCCAAGCTGGTTGTGTGGGTTCGATTCCCATCACCCGCTCCATTTATTTCACTGCTAAGCGCCAATAGCTCAGTTGGATAGAGCAACTGCCTTCTAAGCAGTAGGTCTCAGGTTCGAGCCCTGATTGGCGTGCCAATGTGGTGGGTATGGCGCAGTTGGTTAGCGCGCCAGATTGTGGCTCTGGAGGCCGTGGGTTCGAATCCCACTATCCACCCCAATTCAACGGTCATGGTTGACCGTTTGTTGGACCGTAGCCAAGTGGTAAGGCAACGGACTTTGACTCCGTCATTCCGCTGGTTCGAATCCAGCCGGTCCAGCCATTTTTTTATTCCTTTTATTAAAAAGGGAAATATTTTTATTTGTGGGTTTCTGCAAATAATATTGGGGTGTCGCCAAGCGGTAAGGCACCAGATTCTGGCTCTGGCATTCCGAGGGTTCGAATCCTTCCACCCCAGCCACCTATTTTATGCCACCTTATCGTTGATTTGCAAAAGTCAGTTGATAAGGTGGCATAACTTTTAAAAAGTCCCATTTCCTGTATCCGCATTTTGAGTTAGCATTGGGTACGTATTTCCGGCCGTTGCCATGCAACATAGGCATGATCGGCAAGATGAGTAGTGATTTTAGTCTTGTGTCATGGCACACTGTCTATCAGTCCGGTATAGCTTAACGGTTCTTGCTGACTTGCCATTCAGTTTTCATATGGACTTTTTTGTCCACATGTATGCTATCTTTTGAGAACATGGTATACATGTAGGCAAAAAGAAAAGAGCTTGAATGACGACTACGTAATCACATTCAAACTCAATTTATTCTAAAAGCGCTATGATAGATAGCACCAGAATATATACCCTGTTAGTGTTTGAACATGACCTAACCCCATGTTCAATTAGTGAGATTCGTACGGTCAATACAGTCTCAGCTAAGGGGGTTATTTTTTATTCCTTTTATTGAAACCATAATTGAGAAAGGAAGTTAATCCATTTTTTAAAATTGGTTTATGATCACTTTGCACAAACATTTCAAGTGTATTTTTGTGCAATTTGAAATCATTCCTGCTCCGCTTCTTTTCCACAAAGAAATTACCTCATTCCATCAACATTCTTTTACAAATGAGACGAAATGAGGTAAAATCCAAGAAGATTTTTTAACTATTACATTATATTCTTAATCAATTGATTTGTCAATACCTTTTTGCACTTTTTATGCACCTGGCATTGAGCAGAACTTGACGCCAATGGGCTGACGACCGCACAGCTCCCCCATTGCCCAGAATACGGAGCGTTCTGCTTCGTATCTGAATATAAGCATTAAGCAAGCTTACTCGTTAATCAGTCCAATGATCCAATGAACCCATCCTTTGATAGTAGATGAACGCCGTTCAAACGTGCTATCACTATGAACACGATACAGATTCGACTGTTTCATCAACTGCACAATATCGTTTTTCTGTGGCATAACCCCAGTTTCAAAGTAAGATTTAAGCGTATCAACAAACACACCATGCGACAGTATACAGGCACAAAAAGCCAACTGTCTTTGCTTGTAGCCCATCTTCAAGATGGTGCGTCCTTTGCCGGAGAGCTGATAAAGAGGTCCTCCATTTCCTCTGTCCTTTTCAATAAGTCCTAAATATCGAGCGGCGTCTGTA
>CAKRVU010000004.1 GCA_934408835.1 uncultured Oscillospiraceae bacterium
GGTGTTTTTTGCAGTTGTCAAGCCGCAACCTTATTCTACACCAAAAGGAGTTTCTTTTTCTACATTATCGGCTTTCGCCTTCCACCGAACCACTCGCCTAGCGAGTGGTTTTCTTTATACAAAAAAGAGCCTTTTTTTAAAAGGCTCCTCTTGCAAATATGCTCGAATTATGGTATATTTTTCTTATGGTATCTTTTACGATACAATGGATGTAGTCTCTATTTGTAAAACCTCCCCATCTACACCTTTCATCTTTGAGGTGAGAGGAGGTAGCGCAAATGAAGCTATTGATTAGACTCTTTTCTGGGTTGTTACATAGAAAAACGACTATAATTCAAACAATTATAGTCGTCAATCTAAAAACCTATCATAGGGACTAATCGCAGCGTCCACTGTATCTTTAAGATACCATACTTTTTTCTTTATGTCAATCCATAAGAATAAGCGATACATCTTCAGTAGTAACAATAAAAATAGATAACTGCTCATCCCTACCAAAGTGATCAGTTATCTATTAACTAATTGGGGGCAACCGTTTATCGTCTGATAAAGCTCAACGTATCCATTTTGCTGCATAGTTATCAGATGTCATCATCCGTTTTTTCTCCTAATGTAGCTTTTAATATCCGGTTCAGTGTGCTTTTTAATTCTTCCGAAGCTTCTTTCATCGGCTTTAAATACGTGACGTCTTCCGACTGTCCAATTTCGAAGAATTCCGGAGCATTTGCATCATTTAGAAAATAATACTCACCCAGTTGCGTAACAAAAATAACATGGTTTTCCATGATAGCGGTAACAAAAGCGCCCTCTGCTGCCTTTTCGTCTTCAAAATAATCACAGCGGAAGATTTCTTCTTTGTCCAACACCGATTCATCGTCAAGTACTTGATATTCCATTCAATTCACTCCTTTTTCTCTGTTTTGAATTGGTTTTTTAATTGGAAAACGAACTTGTGTGATAACTGATACCTGTTCTGTCCATTCAATCAATGCATTTACTGCACCTCGGGTAATAGCAACGTCTTCTTGTATTACATCCAACCTATTTTCGATTTTCTCAAACCTTTGATCAATCTTCTCAAATTTTTCATCGATTCTCTCAAACCTTTGATTCATTCTTTCCTCGCTGGCTGAAAGCTTTGAGTCTATCAATTGACTAATTTGTTCTAATAAACGTTTTTCATCCATCTCTAATTACTCCCTATTAAAAAATCCTCTTTTTGTAACGCTTTTATTTTATCATAAAAGGATAAGCAATGTCAACTTCATTTTATTCTAACAATGACTCTGGAATCAGCACGTCGGCTCCTATCTCATCGCTTGAATCATTGATTTTGATTTGTATTTTTGATTCTTCTGTCTCGTTTGTATCATCTGTTTCTCCATCTTCTTCTAAAATGTCGTTTACATGTACAGATTGAGAAGTTGTTGAATTTGTGGTTTCCTCTTTTCCTTCTTCCGGATAAAAAAACAATAGCCACAATACAAACAGAAAGTAGGATTACCGTCACACTAATCGCAATTAAAATTTTCTTCTTCATTTACTTTCTCCTGAAACGTCAGTTTTGCCAGCTCTAAGGCAAGCTGGTATTGTTTTTCATATACCGTACCTTTATGTGTTTATTTTACTACGCTTAAAAACTCATCCTCGTATCCGGCAAAACATCCACATCTAACATAAATGGAAGCGTCTGTTAATTGATAAAAGTAAGTGCAACGGCGCTCACTTCCAGTTCCTTCTATTTTGGTATAGCTTTTAAGATCCTTTCCACCTTCCACGGTACATCCAGTAGAAAATGAGCAAGCCTTACCGAAGTCGCAATATTTCTCAAAACTACATCCAGCTCGAAGAATGCAAGAACTTTCAAGAACGCAATCACGCCCAAAGCTACAAAAAAACTCGAAGATACAACCCCTTCCAAAATGGCACACTTCCCCGAAACGACAACCCTCTCTGAAATAGCACCCATACTCAAAATGGCACCCTTCCTCGAAACGACAACTTTTCCCGAAGGTGCACCCATACCCAAAGTTGCAATCTTTCCCAAAACAGCAATGCTCTCCAGAACGGTAACCCGATCCGAAGGCGCAACAAGCCGGAAACTCTTTTATCTCTGTGTAATCACCACAAGGGCAAATAAGGTATCCGAGTTGGTGTCTTTCGAACTTTTTAAAATCTTCAAGTGTATATCGTTTCATTTTGTGACCTCTCTATGATATCCTGCTCTCTTGACAAAGCAGTTGGAGCAATTTCTCCGGATAATTGGCTACCGCCTGATCATCAATACTCCATAAACAATCACGCCAGAAGCAAGTACCTTATTGATGTCCGTTTATTCGCTCGCCTGCAACTATAAGCCACGGACAATGATGGTTTAAGCAGTATTTTACTTTATTTTTCTTCATTCTTTTCACTCTTTTTGGGCGAGTGCCAATTTGGCACTCGATGTTTTTTCACCTCACTTCCATCATTTCTTCTTCGCTCTATGAAATATTAATGCAATTCATTTCGCATTGTTCAACTGATTGGTCAGAAGAAATATGACTTGCTTTTCAGCCTCTGCTTTAGAAATATCCCCAAAAGGTTCTAAAAAATATTCTTAGGAATTTTGACCGACACACTTTCGGATTTCTTCTTCGACTGATTGGAAATCAGGTTTTGTAAGTCCTCCTCACCTATTTTATCGACCGTGGCAAACTCGCTTTTGAACCGTTCACAAAGCTCCATATTTAGCTTCACCCTTTTCGATTCGCAAAAGGAATTAATTGTTGTCTGAACATCTTTTGACAAATAAGAAAGAGAAACACCGGACGATAATTGTAAAGTCTTGTTATCAACCTTTTGTAGAAGCTCAGGGATTAGATGTGTTAATCGTATCAATCTAAAAATTTGACGACGACTTTCCTTGACATCGCTTGCAATTTTTTCGGCAGTGTCAACCTGGTGCTTCGTATGTTTCAAGGCTTCTAATTGCGATTTGTAACCGAATGCTTTCTCACTCGGAAGTAATTCCTGACGTTGGTTCAGATTTGTGGACGTCATGATGATAATTGCCTGATTGTTATCTACTTTCTTTACCAAACATGGGATAGTTTGCAGGCCCGCAAGTCTTGCAGCTTCACACCGGTTGTGTCCGGCTAAAATTTCGTACAAGTTATCTGCTTTCCATCGAACTGTAATAGGGGACAGAATCCCGTTTTCTTTGATATCAGCTGCCAGCTCCTGCAAGCGTTCTTCCGAATAAGGGCGGAAGCAATGCAGCTTTTCCAGTTCGGGATTATCAAATCCAAACCGTTTGAGAAAGTCAATCGGGATTTGTCGCAAGTTTTCTGAATTGTTTTTCAAAGGTGAGCTTGCAGCACCTATACTATGAAACTTTTCTGAAAAATCAAGCACGATGATTACCTACCTTTGAATAAACTCCTGTACAAAAGCTGTATACTGCTTTCCTAACTTTTGTCTGGATGAAATCAAACTTGTCTGCTTTGCCGATGAATCCGCAGCTTGCACTGACTGTGAAATGGAGGAGTCATAAACCAGCGCTCCGAATTGTTGTTTCAATGCAGTATCCACCGCCTTACAATGATTTGTATGATTTGTCATGGTAAGCAGAAAGCCGTTAATTTTCAATTTTGGATTGAGCGACATTTGTATTTGATGATACGTACTAATGAGTTGCGTCAATCCATCTAACGCGAAGTTCTGCGCCTGCACTGGAATCAGCACCTCATCACTCGCAACAAGTGCGTTATACAGAAGATTTCCAAGCGATGGCGGACAGTCTATAATGATATAGTCATACCGTCCCTGCAAATAAGAAAGAATGATTTTAAGAATAGACTCTCGACAAATTGCATTGCAAAGGGCTTGCTCTGCTGTGAACAACTGAATTGTAGCTGGAATATAGTCTAGTTTTTCTTTACTGTTCGTTTGCACAGATTTGTCAACCAAATCTTTTACTGCTTGAACCCCGCTCTTTTTATCCTCCACACAGTTCCCATCACATGGAATATAAGATTGATAGAAGCCGTGTTGCATTACAAATAACAGCAAATCGCTGATAGTAGTTGTGTTTTCATTCGTTTGAAAGCCGAGGTAGGAACTCAAGTTGCCCTGGGGATCAAAATCAATCAGCAGCGTACTCTTTCCTTTAGACGACAACCCAGCACCTAAATTAAGGGCGGTTGTTGTTTTTCCAACACCGCCCTTTTGATTCGCTATTGCAATGATTTTTGACATGTTCTGTTCCTCCTTGACTTTTTATGAACCATTTTGGTTCTTTTTGAACGAGTGCCAATTTGGCACTCCAATTTCTTCTTTTTCTTTTTAGCCTTATAATCACAAGTCTTTTTGACAAGGGTACTTGATTTTTAAATGCCCCTGTTGTAAAATACTTTGTGAATAAAATGATAGGCAGCCGAGTGGTAAGTTGCCAGATTCTGGCTCTGGCATTCCGAGGGTTCGAATCCTTCCACCCCAGCCAACTATTTTATCCCTTATCATTGGTTTGCGAAAATCAATCGATAGGGTGGCATAACTCTCAGAGGGTACTGTTTCCTGTATCCGCCTTTTGTTCAGCATTGGGTACGTATTTCCGGCCGTTGCTGTGCAACGCAGGCGTGCTCGGCAAGATGGGTTTCTTTTTAATCTTGCGTCGTGGCACACTGTCTATTAGTCCGGTATCGTTTAACGGTGCTTGTTGACTTGCATTCAGTTTTCACGTGGACTTTTTGTTCACATGTATGCTATCTTTTCAGAAGATGGTATAGATGTGTAGGCAAAAAGAAAAGAGTTTGAATAACAACTTCGTAATCACATTCAAGCTAGATTTATTCTAAAACGCTATTATAAATAACATCAGAGTATGCCCTGTTAGTGTGTAAACATGAGGTGAGTCCGTGTTCAATTAGTGAGATTTGTACAGCTAGTACAGTCTTGTCCTGTCCCGATTTGTACGGACAGCACAAAAACTCCATATTACTGATTTCGTTTTTCTAACGGAGTCAGTTTGTTTCTCGTTGTATTCTTTCGTTGTTGTAGAAATGGATGCATCCTCATAAGTGCGCAACTTTATACGGTAGATACATTCTGTTTTGAGTATAGAAAAGAAATTTTCAGCCATAGCGTTATCATGCGGATTTTCACGTCTTGATATTGATAGAGTTATGCCGTATGATTTAATTAGATTAAAATATGCTTGTGTTGTGACGTATATTGAAACCCTTGGTCACTGTAGAATTGTACCTTCGCAGTGACTCTTTCTTTTTTCTTTGCACCTCTAAATAGTACTCAATACCTGATTAATATTTGGTTCTGTACTGGTCTTGTATGCAACAATTCAGTTGTCGAATAAATCTCTGATTACTGCAAGAAAAGTGTTCCTTGTTGTATTTTAATGTACGATATATCTGTTATCCATTTTTGATTTAGTCTATCAGCTTTAAAATCTCTGTTCAGCGGATCGAAATAACCATAGTTGAGATATTTCTTCTTTCTGACTTCGGATAATAGATCATATTTTTGCATAACTCTCAATATTGTTTTGGAATTGTGATATATTCCTTGTCATATACTCTGCGATAGCCATAGGTTTTACCACATTTCACTTATTGAGTATTTATCTTTATCACGATAGATAACCATATATTTTACACTTGTTCTCACTCCCTTTGGTACAATATTAGCGTAACTTGTAGCCGGTACCACGGCATGATTTACAAGTTATGCTTATTTTATTATAATGAGAAGGTAATGGCCTGACGGTCACTCCTTAGAACTTAGCGTTCGTAACAGAAAGTGTCAGCCGCCTTCTTATTATAAAGGTTTGATTAAGCAGGTTGTTCCTGTTTCTTATAGAAACAGTGTTCGTGTCACTAACCAAAATGAATCGTAATAAGCTTTTGCGCGGAAACATTACACATCTTAATTTCAGAAAGAAGGAATGTTCTATGATTAGTGTTGGTATTGATATATCCAAAGGTAAAAGCACAGTTTGCGTTATAAAACCCGGAGGTGAAGTATTAAAAACGCCTTTTGAAATGCTTCATTCTATGGAATCAATACTCCGGCTTGTTAAGCTCATCAATTCCTATGATGAGGAAGCTCGTGTCATTTTGGAAGATACCGGGCACTACCACTTACCTGTGGTAACTCTGCTTGTTGAAAACGGTATTTTTACCTGCTGCGTAAATGCCTTGAGAATGAAAAAGTTTTGTTCCCAAAGTATCAGGCGTGCAAAAACAGATAAAATTGATGCTGTTCATATTGCTCAATTCGGACTTGCATACTGGGATGAGTTATCTCCCGTAAAGCTTCCCAAAGATGTTTATCGGGAACTTAAATTGCTTGCACGGCAGTATTATCAAACTGTTTCAATGCTTGTCAAAGCTAAAGTGAATTTAAGCAATTTACTTGACCAAGCCATGCCCGACATTAAAGATTTAATGAATGACAGTCCGAGCAATCACAAGCTTACCGATTTTGTTAAGCGTTATTATCATTACAGTCATATTCTCGAAATGTGAGAAAAACGCTTCACATCTAATTATTGCAAATGGGCAAAAAAACAGGGATACCGTGTGTACGAACGTTTAGCAAGCAAAATTCTTGCCGTAGCTCAAAACGGTATCCCTGTGCTTCCAAACTCTCCCGTCACTAAGGCTGTAGTTATGGAAGCTGTACGGGTACTTCGTGAAATCGAAATATCCCGTAACACCATTTTATCACAAATGCAGGAACTTGCCAAGTCCTTACCTGAATTTTTTGTTGTAAGAGAAATGCCTTGTATCGGTGATACGCTTACACCGCGCATTATCGCTGAGATTGGTGATGTGCGCCGTTTCAACAATAAGCACTCTCTAATTGCTTATGCCGGTATTGACGCACCACCGTATCAATCCGGAGCATTTAATGCTACAGAGCGTCATATTTCCAAACGTGGCAACAGTTATTTGTGTAAAACCGGATATGAAATTATGCAATCTCTTATTCAGCATAAACCCTTTGGCGACCATGTTTATGATTTCATATGCAGGAAACGTCTCGAAGGCAAATGCGGAAAAGAAGCTATGATTGCCGGTTTAAACAAATTCTTGCACATTTACTACGGCAGAGTAACTGAGCTTTACAATAACATCGACGAAGAATTGATATTCGGCAGTTCTCTCTGATATTTTTATCTGTGTTTGCTATGCAATTCTTTACTTTGATATTTTATTAATTTTTCATTTTTCCTCTTGACTTTTCTTAACAGGTTTCTTGTAAACAAAATTTTATATTTCCATAATAATCCAATTTTCATGCTATTTCAACCCTTCTTTCACTTATTTGTATTTTAGTCATAATTTACGACTGTATATCATTTTTTGATATTGGGGGCGGTTGAAATCCTTACCTGACAGCTTATCTTTATAGATAAATCTGTCAGTCACGCCCTTACCATATAAAAAGAGATTAGCTGTCTAGCTTCGTTTTGCTCTCTGCTAGATACTCGAATATAGCCATAGATATTCATTTTGTTATCTCCTCACTTACTACAAGATAAAAGAAAAACAGAAACGGCAAATTGACGTCCCTGTTTGAGGCGTTTTGGTTTCTTCTGTTGCTAGGGGTTGTACTTTGGGTTTCCGACACAGGCGTTCCTGGGCAGTACGTCTGTCAGCTCATCAGCATTAGCTTCTGTTCAATAATATGTCCAAAAGTGTTGACAAATCAATTGATTTAGAATATAATACAAGCACGTGTAGAGCCTTCTAGATTTTACTTCATTTCGTCTCATTTGTAAAAGAATGTTAATGGAATAAGGTAATTTCTTTGTGAAAAAGAAACGGAGCAGGAATGATTTCAAATTGCACAAAATACACTTGAACGTTTGTACGAAGTGCCCATGAACCAATTTTAAAAAATGGATTAACTTCTTTTCTCAATTATGGTTTCAATAAAAGGAATAAAAAATAACCCCATTAGCTGAGACTGTATTAGTAGTACAAGTCTCAGTAATTGGACATGAACTACTTCATGTTCAAACACTAACAGGGCTTGTTCTGGTGCTATCTAGATGGTATTTTTAGAATAAATTGTTAAAAGGTTTGAATGTGATTGTCAGGTCGTCATTCAAGCTCTTTTCTTTTTGCCTACATGTATACTGAAGGCAAATCAACAAGCACCGTTAAATGATACCGGACTGATAGATAATGTGCCATGACACAAGATTAAAAACGATCCATCTTGCTAAGCACGCCTGTGTTGCATGGAAACGACCGGAAAAACATATCCAATGCTAACCAAAAGGCGGGTACAGAAACTGGTACCTTCTAAAAGCTAGGCCACCTTATCAATCAATTTTTGCAAATCAATGATAAGGTGGCATGAAATAGGTGCCTTGAGTGGAAAGATTCGAACCCGTGAAATACTACGATTCCATGTCCCCTAAAAACGAAATGGTGCGGATAAGAGGACTTGAACCTCCACGAAGTTGCCTTCACTAGAACCTGAATCTAGCGCGTCTGCCGATTCCGCCATATCCGCATAGTTTATGATATCTGATTAAAAATCTTAATTTTATGATAGCATGAATTTTGACGTATGTCAAGAGTTTTTTTGGAAAAATCTTTAATTTTATGTAAATTGCAATATCAAATCGAACAGTGTCAAAAATTCAGCAAATAAATGGAAATCGAAGATTTTACGAGGTAAACGGTTCATCCGATCCCAAACAGATTAAATGAGAAGATGCCCCTGACCCAAAGCTGAAGACAGCGATAGCGGGACAGGGGCATTTTGGGTTACAGCGACAATTCAACGCTGTGTTCGTTAGACTGGTAGCGTTCGTATAAGACGCCGGCCATGTCAAACATTTTTTTAGAGGCAAGCACACCGTCCGAATCGGGATATTTATCCGCGCGATAGACGATACGGCGAATTCTGGATTGTATAATCGCTTTGGCGCACTCGTTGCAGGGGAAAAGGGTGGTGTATAAGGTAGCGCCCTCCAAGCAGCGGTTGCTGTTCAAAATGGCATTAAGCTCCGCATGACATACGAAAGGGTATTTGGTATCGAGAGGGTCTCCGCTGTTTCCCCATGGGAGGAGGTCATCCGAGCAGCCTGCCGGCATACCGTTATATCCCAGAGAGAGAATGTGGTTATTTTTTCCGACAATGCAAGAGCCAACCTGCGTATTGGGATCTTTGCTGCGCAGAGAGGAGAGGAGTGCAATTCCCATAAAATATTCGTCCCACGATAGGTAGTCGTTTCGTTTCACTTTATCATTCTCCTTTGTCCAAAAACGCTGCGCCGGCGGAACCGGAGGAAACCATCTGCGCGTAGCGTTTGAGATACCCGGTTAACGGTTTTTCCTTTGGTCGGAAGTTGTTTCGGCGTTTTGCAAGCTCCGAGTCCGAAAGGGCAACGGACAAAGAGCGTCCCGGAATGTCAATGGTAATCTGGTCGCCGTCTTGCAGCAGACCGATCATGCCGCCTTCAGCCGCCTCGGGGGAAATGTGACCCACGCAAGCGCCACGCGTTGCGCCGGAAAAACGCCCATCAGTCAAAAGGGCGACCGATTCGCCCAGACCGCGACCAATCAGATTGGCTGTGGGCGCAAGCATTTCGCGCATGCCTGGACCGCCTTTGGGCCCTTCGTAGCGAATGACAACAACGTCTCCCGGGTGAATGCCGCCCGACAAAATTGCCTCGTTTGCGCTTTCTTCCGAATCGAAGACCCGTGCAGGACCGGTATGGGAGAGCATATCAGGCAGCACGGCGCCCTTTTTGACAACGGCGCCATCAGGCGCAAGGTTGCCCGTTAGTACGGCGATCCCGCCGTCCGGAGCAATCGGTCGATCAATTGAACGGATGACAGTACCGTCCGGTGACGGCGCGTCCTTGCAGCGTGCGGAGACGGTTCCGGAGACCGTTGGTAAATCCGTATGAATCAGCCCGCCGCGGGCAAGTTCTTTTAGAATAGATGGAAGACCGCCTGCTCTTTGCAGATCAGAGAGGAAGACGTTTCCGGCAGGATTGAGTTTACACAGCTGCGGGACGTTTCGTCCAATCCGGTCGACGTCGTTTAGGGTAACGGATACGCCGGCTTCGCGAGCTATCGCAAGCAGGTGCAGGACGGTGTTGGTGGAACAGCCCAGCGCCATGTCAGCTGCAATTGCGTTTTCAAACGCCTCCTTTGTCAGGATATCCCTTGGGCGGAGGTTATCTTTTAATAGGCAAATAATCCTCTCTCCTGCTTCTTTTGCCAAACGTCTGCGTTTGGAGGAGGCGGCCGGGATAACCCCGTTTCCGGGAAGCGCCATCCCGATTGCCTCGGTCAAACAGTTCATCGAATTTGCCGTGTACATGCCAGAGCAAGAACCGCAGCCGGGGCATGCGTTTTCCTCATAACAAGAAAGCGTATCCTCCGATATCTGTCCGGCAGCATGCTGCCCTACCGCTTCAAACACCTCGGAAAGACCAACGCGGCTGGCACCAACCTGACCAGGTTCCATAGGGCCGCCGGAGACGAAGATGGACGGCAAATTCAGCCGTGCGGCCGCCATCAGCATTGCCGGTACGATCTTATCGCAGTTGGGGATAAAGACAGCGGCGTCGAGCGGGTGCGCCATTAGCATGACCTCAATCGAATCTGCAATCAGTTCCCGTGAAGCAAGAGAATATTTCATTCCCTCATGGTTCATGGATAGTCCATCGCAAACCCCAATGGTGCGGAATTCGAAGGGGACGCCGCCGGCATTTCGGATACCAGCCTTGACAGCGTCTGCAATTTTGTCTAAATCCATATGTCCAGGGATATAGTCGCTGCAGGAATTCACAACGGCGATGAAGGGACGGGAAATCTCGGTATCGGTAATTCCGAGCGCTTTTAACAGGGCGCGGTGCGGCGTCCGTTCCGGTCCCTGTTTGATTTGATCGCTACGCATAGAAACGACCTCCTTTTCCTTTATTGTACCCAACAGACCGGAAAAAGTCAACCGCTTTTCTCCCCTCCTCCACGCCTGTCTTATTAAATGAAGGAAATTTCAATTCTGAAGGTACACAAATGGTCAAGAAGACACACTGTCTTTTCGAGTGAACGAAGTGCGATGGCAGCATAAAGGGAAATTAGTTATTCTATTTCTAACCTGGAGACAACAGCAAATCAGCTCATGGCATTCTCTAGAGAGCATTGGAAAATTTGATAGATGCACTATTCTTTTTCACAAAGATGACAGTACCATTTCCTGGGTAAAAACGAATATAAAATTGTGATTTTTTTGTGAAACTTTACTTTTGCTGTCCATAAATATTTCACTACTGCATCTGTTAAGGAGTTTTTTGTCAAGGAAAATATGCTCTCTGCTCTTTTGAACACTAACCGTTTTTGACCTCATTTGCTTTTTTATAAAATGGGAGTGGTGAGCCCTAAAAAAAGCTTGCAAGATCAAATGATCTGTGTTATAATAAAAATCAAATATATGATGCTGTTGTACCATCGTTGATTTGAAAAAACGGTTTGTAATAGTCTGGCGTTCCATTTGGCTTTTGAACGGAACATGAATGCAGGCGGCGGTGTCAAGCAGAAAGCCTCTTTGTCTGAAGTGATGAGGTTATATTGTAATAAGAGAAGCATTTCGTTTGGAATTTTAGAAACGGGAGAATTGATATGAAAAAACGAATTTTAACAGTGACTTTAGCCAGTTCGATTGCAGCCGGAATGATTTCATTGATGCACGTTGGTTCTGTCTGTATGGCGCAGAAAGCCTTGCCTGGGGGCGGTATGCAAGAAGGAAACCCCGTTTTTTTAACCGGGGCGATTGATAACGGAACTATTTGCGCCAAAAACGCTTATCAGGGTGCGGAGTATGATAACTATTATATTATGGTAATCGATCAGGCGGGAGAACCTTTGGCAAACGCCCAGGTGGCGTATCGGCTTGATTCCGGCAGTGTGAGGGATGCCGAAACGGACGCTAATGGCATTTTTACGGTGACAGAGCTAGACGCCGAGTCGCATAAAATCGTTGTGGGAGACGCCGCGCAAGTTGAGGTTAATCGGGAAGCTACTGCTGATAATCCTGTCGTTTCCGTTGTACAGACCACTGCGCAGATTTCCGATGATGATTTGGTGACCGATGGGAGCGCCGATCGCACAGCGGATGAGTATAACGCTCCTGTTTACCTCACGACAACAGCGAGGGGCGGTCCTGATTCAGGGGGATCGGATGATTCTGGTTCCGGCGGTTCTGGATCCGGTTCAGATGGTTCCGGCGGTGCGGGTTCTGGTGTTCCGGGGGCGAACAGCCCGACTACCGGTGATTTTTCCCTTGCCGGTCAAATCGCCGGTGTTATCCTGTCCGGGGCTGCTATGACCATCGTTTTGAAACGCCGGAAACGCTCCTAATCTGTCACAAGTTGCATAATGCTTGGCTCGATTGCTTTCATTCTGCGTGAAGGAAGCTCGGTCATATTGGAGGATCATGGGATTTTATGGCTCATTTCCTTGTCCAGGCGGAAGCGTTCGGGTCGTTTGATATCGCTGCCATCTGATAGGTCGGAGGATAACAGGAAGACGAGAGACTGCGTGTGGCAGAAAAGCATTTGAAAAATATTTTTAAATATTTATAGAATTTTCACGAATTCATCATACGAGTTTGTTATATTATAACCGTAGTACACGGAATCAAGATATGAGCGCAGGAGGTTATTATGAGCGATATCTTTGAAAAACAAAACAACCATTCTTCTGATCAGCGGAAGCCCGACGGACAGAGCGGGTCGGCTTCAAATCAGAAAGCGTCCAATCAATCCTATAGCGGATACGGTTATAATTATAACCAACAATCAGGACAAACGCCTCCGCAGAAAAATCGGGCGCCGAAAAAGAAAAAAACCAAAAACGGTGGTATTTCCTCTACGCTGGTTGCGGTAGCTATCATATGCGCTATCGTTGGCGGCGCTGTAGGAAGTGGTATTACATACACCATGACGCCGCAAGGCGACGGCTCCGGCATCGCCTCTCAAAACATCACCATTGACGATAGCTATAATACAGCCGTTGAGGCGGTGGCAGCAAAAGATCTTCCTTCTATTGTCGGCATCAGTCTGATGCAGCAGACAACAACTACCGGCAGCCAGCTTCCTTTCTTTTCGCAGCAGCCGGGAACTTCTGAACAAGGGACGCAGCAAACGACCATTTCAGAGGGCTCAGGAGTTGTATATAAAGAAGACGGATACATTATCACCAATTACCACGTTGTGCAAAGCGCGGTTGAAAACAGTGCAATCACCATTAAAGTATATTTAGATCAGGATCGGGATACCGGTTATGATGCTAAAGTAGTTGGTTATGACGCAGGGGCAGATCTTGCCGTCATTAAAATTGATAAGACAGGCTTGACGCCGATTGAAATTGGAAATTCGGATGAAATTCAGGTAGGACAGCCGGCAATTGCGATAGGGAATCCCGGGGGCATGGACTTTATGGGTTCTGTCAGCAGCGGAATCGTCAGCGGTGTTAACCGTACGATTACACTTGAAAGCGGCGTGGAAATGAACCTGATACAAACGGACGCGGCGATCAACCCCGGTAATTCCGGCGGCGCGTTGGTGGACGGCACTGGAAAGCTGATTGGAATCAGCAGCGCTAAGCTTGCCAGCGATAATTTTGAAGGAATGGGCTTTGCGATTCCCATTAATGACGCTGTTACAATTTGCGATAATTTAATCCAAAACGAAGGGAAGACAACGCCATATCTTGGAATTACCATGGATACTCGGTATACCGCCTCTTACCTTGAGTCAAGAGGATTGCCTGCCGGAGTTGTAGTTTCAAATGTGGCTGAGGGTTCTCCCGCGGCGTCAGCTGGAATCAAAGCCGGTGACATTATCACGAAAATAGCTGGAACGGCAACGCCTACCTCCGATGTGCTAAAGAGCGAGCTTGCAAAACACAATGTTGGGGACACCGTCCAGCTTGAGGTTTATCGTTTTAATGCTACCACGACTGTTTCAGTTGTTTTAGGCGAAGCGAGCATGCAGTAATGAATCATAAAAACATCAGCGTCCGATAAGGGCGCTGATGTTTTTTGCATCTTAGGGGCAAAATGTTTAAACGCAAAAATATCCTTTATATCACGAGTTCGAGTTTGCTAATCGAATGAAAATCAAAGGCGACTACGCTGTGAGGGAGGTTAATCGTGCCCAGCAGCCCGCGAGCAGACGCTCTTTGGAAGGATAAAGGGGACGGGAAAACGCTGCGGGACAGAGGGTTGGCAGGTTTCCATCATTATCGGAAGAAATGGTTGGAAGCTATTTCGTTTCAAGTTCAGAATAACCATGCAATTGCGAGACGAGACGGCACCTGGAGGTTAATAGGGTGGAACATGGTTGGGGGATTATTCCGTTTCAAGTTTCGAACAATCATTCAATTGCGAAGCGAGACGGCACCTGGAGGTTAATAGGGTGGAACATGGTTGGGGGCTATTCCGTTTCAAGTCTCGAAGAATCATGCAATTGCGAAACAAGACGGTATCTGGAAGTTGATAGGGTGGAACATGGTTGGAAACTATTCCGGTTTAAGTTCTGAATGATTATGTGATTGTAAAGTGAGATGGTGCTTGAAGGTTGATTGTTGTTAATCCGTTTGCAGAATTCGGATACCGGTAACGGCAGTGATACAGTTTAATTCATAGGTATACAAGGCGACATGGCGGTGAAGGGGAGATAACGCTTTCCAAATGGTGTCGCCCAGTTCTGTTAATGTACCGGGCAGCTCAATGGAGTCGGGTAATACTTGATCGTTCCAAAGAAGCTGTCCCTTGCCGTAGGACGGATATGAAAATTGGGAGAAATGTTGGGAACACTGTTGCGGGGAGTTGTCCTTTTGTTCATACTGCGCGGAGAAGAAGGAGTAAGAAAAAGAACAGTCGGAAAGTTGCAAGAGGGCTGTTTGCACGAGATGGTTATGGGGAGGAAGCGCACAGGACGCTGAAAGGAAGTTCCCCCCGTTTTGATATTCTGCAATGAACGGTTCGGCGGAGGCGTTGTAACAAAGGAGGAGGGTTGTTCCTAGTGCGAGAACGGGGGAAAAGGGGTCTTCGTTAGAGGGGGAGATCACCAATTGTTCGTGCGAGTTTAAAGAATAGCGAGTTGACTGTCGATCGGAAAATTGCCAATAGGCGAGAAAGGCGGTTTTACCATTCGGCGTGAGACCGGTTAGAAATCCGCCGGTACCGGATGGATGAAGAAAAGCTTGTTCCAGTGTTATCATTCATATGCTCCTTTTTGCTGTTTTTCTGTGTTTTAGTATACCGCAAACTTCTTGTTTCGTCAAATGGGAAGCATATTCGACACTGATCGGCGTTGGTTTTTATGAGGCATATGGCAAAACCTGATCTTTTCTTCTGATTTTCAGTCAATCTTTTTTGCCGGGCTTGAAGATAAGAGCGGTGAGAAATCCAAACAAAATGGCGGCGGAGATACCGGCTGCGGCTGAAGTGAGACCTCCGGTGATAATGCCGATAAAGCCCTCTGAATCAATTGCTTTTTTTACTCCCTCCGCCAAAAGATTGCCGAATCCGGTGAGCGGTACGGTAGCGCCGGC
This sequence comes from uncultured Oscillospiraceae bacterium, assembly GCA_934408835.1. Classification (GTDB taxonomy): domain Bacteria; phylum Bacillota; class Clostridia; order Oscillospirales; family Ruminococcaceae; genus CAKRVU01. The sequence continues at coordinate 15,591 of CAKRVU010000004.1, forward strand.
CCCTGCAAAGTCTACAATGGGGGCATACAGTCCCAGTCCGCCCAAAACAACGCCAGCGACGACGAATGTGACAAGTATTCGAGCCGGAGTCAGCTTGGTATAATCGAGCAGAACCTGACCAATGGCGCAGAAGAAACCTCCTACAACAAAAGCTTTGATTAAATCCCAAACAAGATCCATTATCGTTCCTCCTTTTGATCGGACAGGTAAATGAGATGGGCAACCGCCGGAATGCTTTCACCCTGTTGGTTGGAGGTGGTTGACATCAAAGCGCCTGTTGCGACAAACAGGACCTTGTGCAGTTTCCCTTCCTGGATGCGTTTGAGAACATCGGCGCAAAGTACAGCCGCAGAGCAGCCACACCCGGAGCCACCGGCGTGGACGTCCTGTTTTTTGCGGTCATACAGCATCATACCGCAATCGTTATGGCGTCCTTCCAAAGAGATTCCCTCTCGTTCGAGTAGTTTTAACATCAGGGCACTTCCAACCTGCGCCAAATCGCCGGTTAAAATCAAATCATAGTCTGTCGCTTTGGTGTGGGAGTCGGCAAAATAGTTGCTGATGGTGTCGGCGGCTGCGGGTGCCATTGCAGCTCCCATTTGATTGATATCGGTGATTCCGAGATCAACGATTTTTCCGATTGTGACAGCGCGGATATAAGGTGGTCCGGCATTTTGGCTCACAACGGCAGCACCGGCGGCTGTTGCAGTCCACTGAGCCGTTGGAGGACGCTGACCGCCATATTCCAACGGGAATCGAAATTGCCGTTCGGAGGAACAGAAGTGGGAGGATGTGACAGCAAGGGCGTGTTCGGCATAACCCGCGTTTACCATCAGTGCAGAAAAGGCCAGTGATTCAGCCATGGTAGAACAGGCTCCGTACAGACCTGCAAATGGGATTTCAAGTTCTCTCAGTCCGTAGCTTGTCCCGATGCATTGATTTAAAAGGTCGCCTGCAAAGGCAATTTGGATATCCTGCGGCGCGATTCCCGCCTTTTCGATTGCTCGCTGCGCAGCGTCCAGCTGCATTTTGCTTTCTGCCTTTTCAAACGATTTTTCTCCATCGGTATCCCCTTGATACAAGCGGTCAAACAGCGCGCCCAAAGGACCGTTTCCCTCTTTTTCTCCGGCGACGGCGGCAAATCCGGAGACGCCCGGAGTTTGTTCGGTCAGTATGGTGTAATTTCCGATTCTCATCATGGTTGCTCCTTTCTCAGACGTTGTTTGAAATCATCGGAACAGATAGTAAACGATGCCGTACAGAATGGAAGCCAATGTGCCGTAGACGATGACGGGTCCTGCGATGATAAACATCTTTGCGCCAAGACCTAGTACCATACCTTCCGTTTTGAACTCGAGCGCGGGTGAGACTACCGAGTTGGCGAAACCGGTAATCGGGACAAATGTGCCGGCGCCGGCAACCTTGGCAATTTTATGAAACCAGCCCAATCCGGTCAGCAGGGCGGTGATGAGGATCAGTATGGTAGAAACCCAGGCGCCTGTTTGCAGCTTATCGAATCCGAAATGGGTAAAAATCAGTCGCAGTACCTCTCCGAAGGTGCAGATCAAACCGCCTATGGCAAAGGCTAACGGAATGGTCTTATATGATTTCGTTTTAGGCGACGTCTGGTCGACCAATTGACTGTAATCTTGTTTGGACATTTGCACGGTAAGCGCCTCCTGAATTTAGCAATATTTACTTTAAATCTGGTGTTTTACTCATATTGTCTGTGAAAAACATTGGTTTATGCGAAAACTTCACAAAAATTTCTTGCAAACTGATTGTGCGTTTGCTATAATGGATAAGTCGTAAAAACAGTCTGAAAATCAATTCAGAAATTGAAATAGAAAAAAGAGGGATGAACATGCCTGCAAAAGTAGTAGTCGGCGTACAATGGGGAGATGAAGGGAAAGGCAAAATTATTGATATTTTAGCCTCGCGCGCGGATGTTGTTGTCCGTTCGCAGGGCGGCAATAATGCCGGACACACTGTTAAAAGCGGCGATCAGGTCTATAAACTTCGTCTGATTCCGTCTGGAATCCTGTATGAAAACACACAGTGTTTCATTGGCTGCGGCGTTGTAGTCAATCCACCTTCTTTGCTCGAAGAGATGGCGGAGCTGAAAAAGCGGGGACTCTCTTTGGATCATTTATGGATTGACCCGCGCGCGCACTTGGTAATGCCGTGGCATATTGCACTGGACGGGTTATCCGAAAAAATGCGTGGCAACAGCGAAATTGGCACCACTCACCGCGGAATCGGTCCATGCTATATGGACAAGTCGGAGCGGAGCGGTTTGCGGATGTATGACTTAATTCATCCGGAGATCTTCCGAAAGAAAGCTGCTGAAGTAGGCGCCTTAAAAAATCGGTTTATCACGGAGATTTACGGTGAAAAGCCGCTGGATATTTCAACCATTATTGAACAATTTGTGGAGTACGGTCAGAAGCTGGCGCCTTTTGTAGCGGATGTGTCGGTGCGCACCTGGCAGGCGATCAAAGAAGGGAAGCAGGTTCTATTTGAAGGGGCGCAAGGCACCCTGTTGGACTTGGATATGGGTACCTACCCCTATGTTACCTCGTCGCACCCGTTGTCCGGCGGAGTTTGTACCGGTACCGGTATCGGACCTACTGTGATTGATCAGGTGATTGGCGTGGCGAAGGCGTATACCACGCGCGTTGGAAAAGGACCTTTCCCGACAGAACTGTTTGATGAAACGGGTGATCAGATTCGCAATCGTGGAAATGAATTTGGCACCAACACCGGGCGTCCAAGAAGGATTGGCTGGTTTGATAGCGTCATCTTACGTCATGCTGTTCGTGCCAATGGATTGACCTGCCTTGCTGTCAACAAGCTGGATACATTAAGCGGGTTACCGACTTTGAAAATCTGCGTTGCCTATCAAAAGTCGGACGGCACTCGTCTGGAGCATTATCCTTGCTCGTTGGAGGAGCTGGAGCAATGCACTCCCGTTTATGAAGAACTGCCAGGCTTTTCGGAGGATGTGTCCGATTGCACCGCTTTTGAGGAACTGCCGGAGGCGTGTCAACGTTATCTTTCTCGCATTGAGGAGCTTTGCGAGTGTCCGGTTGCTATGGTAGGGGTTGGTCCCTCGCGCAGCCAGAATTTAGAACGGACCGTTTGAGAACGGTGTGAAATAGACAGCTGCCACACAGCACGAGTGTGGCAGCTTTTTTAATCTTCTGTCAAAAAACACGAGATTGTGAAATAGGCACCGGATTGGAAGACCATTTCTTTTGAAATAAACGCTCTGAATGGGGTGACGTTTTTTAGAAAGGCGGGTTCGGGATTGCTTGACAAAGCTTGAGCCGCGTGATATCATAGTAATAATTCTGAAAAAACAGGAACTGTAAAAAGTAAAGTGACAGGGAGGCTTTTTTGATGAGCAAAAAACAATTTCAGGCTGAGTCCAAACGGCTGCTTGAACTGATGATTCATTCTATCTATACCAATAAGGAGATTTTTCTGCGGGAACTTCTTTCTAATGCAAGCGACGCACTTGATAAACTGCGCTTGCTTTCTTTGACCGACCATGATGTGCCGACTGATTTTTCTATTCAAATTGCTGTTGATAAACAGTCTCGTACCTTAACGATCAGCGATAATGGAATCGGTATGACCAAGGAGGAGCTTGAGTCGAATCTTGGAACAATTGCCAAAAGCGGTTCTTTGGATTTTAAAACTGCCAATGAGTCGGAGGGTCTTTCCATTATCGGGCAGTTCGGTGTTGGATTTTACTCCGCTTTTATGGTCAGCGATCAGGTAGAGGTGATTACTCGCGCTTACGGCGCTTCGGAGGGATATCGCTGGACTTCCTCCGGCACGGATGGATATACCATTGAGCCTTGCGAGAAGCCGTCTCACGGAACTGTTATCCTACTGAAGCTGCATCCCAATACCGAGGAAGAAAACTACGATGACTTTTTGGACAGCTATCGTTTAAAAGGGCTGGTCAAAAAGTATTCCGATTATATTCGCTATCCAATTCAAATGGAGATGGAGACGCAAACAAAAAAAGAGGGGACGGAGGACGAGTGGGAAACCACGCGCAGCCTTCAGA
>CAKRVU010000005.1 GCA_934408835.1 uncultured Oscillospiraceae bacterium
TCAGACGCGCTCCCAGCTGCGCCACGCCCCCAAGAAAACGCTTTTCTAATGCGAGACATGATTGATTCATCATCTGATATGTTGCACAATCCATACATATTGCTCAAACAACAATACTATCAAATCACTCTGATAAATATTATAGCATGTTTTTTGCAAAATGCAAGTCTTTTTTAAAAAAATTTCTGATTTTCCCAAATTTTTTTCGCGTTGTCAATATCCAATGCTATCGCCTGCCGCAATGCGTCCAAAGACGAGAATGTCTTCTCTTCACGAAGATAATCGAATAAAGCCACCGTGACCATTCGCCCATACAAATTCCCCCGGTAAAATGGAATGTGCGTTTCTACCACTGGAGCTCCACCCAATTGCACGGTGGGCTTTCGCCCAATATTCGTCACACCCATATGCCATCCATCTTCCAGTTGAACCGCGGAGGCGTATACGCCGTATTTTGGAACCAACCGCGCCGGAAAAAATTCCTGATTGATGGTAGGAATTCCAATGCTATGTCCAATTTTCTTGCCATAAACCACCTTGCTGGAAATGGAATAGGGGCGCCCCAACAGCAAATTGGCGTCCCGAATTCTACCATCGAGCAATGCGCGTCGGATTTTGGAGGAACTGACAAGCTCCCCCCGACGTTCTACCGGCGGGCAAACAATCGTTTCAACTCCATTCTTCTGCGTCCATCGCTGTAAATCCTGTACATTTCCGGCAGCGTTTTTGCCAAAACGGAAGTTCGCTCCGCATACAACTCGTTTTGCGGAAAGCTGCCGCAATAAAATTGATTGCACAAACTCCAAAGCGTCCATTTCTCGCATTGTAGAAAACGGCGGAGCAACAACGGCGGAAATTCCTTTTTCCTCTAAAAATTGTCTCCGCTCCAGATCAGAAAACAAAATCCCTTCTTTTCCCTTTGCGGGTGGAAGATCCTCTGAAACCCGAAAAGTAAACACAACCGGAAGGAGTGGCGTTGACTTAACAGCCTGCTCTAACACCGCAGCATGCCCTAAATGCACCCCATCAAAAAAGCCAAGTGCAACCGCCGTTGGTTCCAAAAAATGAGGAATCCGGTCATACGCCAGCATTCTTTTCATCCCTCCGATAACGCTTCCATAAACAATTTGTCTACTCGCAATTTTCCCTGCCTCTCAGAGGCAAGTCCCAAAAACATTTCAGTTCCATAAACAGCAGCTCTCCCGGAAAAGTTGGGCACCTCCGAAAGTTCAAGAGGAACGCCGTTGGAAAACATCCGTTCCATCTTACCCGAAAGATGCAAAGCAGGAAGCCCAGAAAACAAGGTGTGAACTGGAACAACGTGAGAATTGATAGTTCCTTCCCTGCAAAAAGTCTCAATCTGGTCAAGCGTGAGAGAATCATTCAGTGAAAAACCGCATGCTTTTGTTCTCACCAGCCCGGTCAGAATTCCACCGGTTCCCAACGCCTGTCCAAGATCGTCACAAAGGCTTCGGACATAAGTTCCTGCCGAGCAGGAAACAGAAAAGCTTCCCATTTGAGTATCTTCATTAAATGAAAGGAGCGCAAGCTGATAAATCGAAATACGCCTCGGGGAACGCTCAATCGTCTTTCCCTCTCTGGCCAGCCGATAAAGAGGAACCCCGTCTTTCTTAATGGCAGAATACATCGGCGGAAGCTGCCAATGTTCCCCCATAAAGGCGCCGAGCGCCTCTTTCACTTCCGGATAGGTTGCCTTTTCTTGATGCTGTTTTAACGTGGTTCCGGTACAATCCAGTGTATCCGTTTCCAGACCCAACTGAAAAGACGCGCGATACTCCTTGTCATGATCTGGTAGAAAAGAGATCGCCTTAGTTCCCTTTCCCAAAAACACCGGAAGCACTCCTGTCGCCATCGGATCCAACGTTCCCGAATGACCCAGCTTTTTCATCTTCAGTATACCGCGCAGCTTGGCTATCACATCAAAGGAGGTGAACCCCTCCGGCTTATTGACGCACAAAACTCCATCCATTACAATGTCAACCACCTGTCTGCCGCCTCACACAGCTGTCTTTTTACCTCTTGGGCTGTTCCAGATAGAGTGCACCCGGCGGCGCGAATATGCCCACCGCCCCCGAACTGACGGCAAAAGGCGGAAGCGTCCGCTTCCTCTGAAGTGCGGACAGATACTTTATAACTGCCTTCTTGCTGTTCCTTCACCATGATTGCTATCCGTACTCCCTGAATAGAACGAAGAATTGCCGGAATCCCATCAAAATCAGAAGGAACCGCACCGGCATCCAAAAATTCAGACCTGGTAAGCTCGGAAAATGCAATTTGCCCATCATGGAACAGTGAGAGTTTTTCAAGTACCTTCTGCTCCAAGCGCAATCGTCCCAATGATTTCATTTCAAATAATCTTCGATTGATTTCCGACGCCTGCGCCCCACATTCCATTAAAGCCGCCGCTATCCGATGCGTTTGCGGCGTACAGTTGGAGTACCGAAAGCACCCGGTATCAGTACAGATTCCGGTATACAGGCAATTCGCTATCTGTTGCGACAAATTCACATTCATCCGTTGTAAAAGAGAAAAAACAATTTCCGCAGTCGCCGCCGCCCTTTCGTCCAGAAGGAATCGCGTTGCCTTTACCGAATTGCAGCCATGATGATCAATGCAAAGGGCAATCGTCTTGGCATATTCCTCCAGATTTGCTCCCATCAGTTGCGGCGAAGCAATGTCAACAGTGACCGGCGTTCCCTCCCGTTCTCCAAATGCCGAATCGGGGTACAGATAGGAAAACGACTCCGGCCAGTCATCCTGGCACAGAACGTTCACTTTTTTTCCGAGCGCTGTAAGTCCATAATACAGTGCAAAAGCGCTTCCCACCGTATCACCGTCAGGCGATTTATGGCAAATCAAGAGCAATTCAGGTTGTTCCAGCAGGAATTTTGCCGCCTGTTCCATGCAATCTATCACGATTTCTCCCCCCGAAGTTCCTGGAACATTTGATCCAATTTGGCGCTGTACTCCATCGAATCATCCGGTAAAAAACGAAGTTCGGGCGCTTTGCGTAAATGCAGCCGGTTAGAAAGCTCCCGGCGGAGCCTTCCGCTGGCTCGCGACAAGCTCTCAACAGCCTGCGTTGCAACCTCAATTCCCTCCATTGCGCTGATATATACCTTTGCAAAGGAACCATCGTCCGCCATTTCCACACGCACTACGCTCACCATATGATCTCGAATCCGCGGATCCTTCAATTCTCGAATCAACAAGGCAAGCTCTCTAAGAAGATCCTCTGACAAACGCGCCGCTTTCAATCCTGACATCCTGCATCCACTCCCTTTTTTCTTATTTTGTTACGATTCCGTGTATTCCTCTATTTGGAAGGACTCAAAGATGTCCCCTTCCTTGATATCGTTGAATTTTTCCAATCCGATACCGCATTCAAAGCCCTTTGCAACCTCTTTGACATCGTCTTTAAAACGTTTCAAGGAGCGAATCTGATCTTCGGTAATGACAATACCGTCCCGCACCAATCGAATCTGTGCTGAGCGAACTACCCGACCTTCCAATACATAACAACCTGCGATAGTGCCCACGCTCGAGATTTTATAAACCTGACGCACCTCGGCGCGACCCAATGCGACCTCTCTGGTTTTAGGCGCAAGCATTCCCTTCATCGCCTGCTTCAAATCATCAATGGCGTCATAAATCACACGATACAAGCGTATTTCCACTTCGTTTTGCTGCGCTTCTTCTTTTGCCACTGCGTCTGGACGAACGTTAAAGCCAATTACAATCGCGTCCGAAGCGTTAGCAAGCATAATATCCGATTTATTCACAGCGCCGACCGCACCGTGAATAACGTGCACCTTCACCTCTTCGTTGGAAAGCTTTTCAACCGACTGACGAATCGCCTCTACAGAACCCTGTACATCCGCTTTTACCACTACGGCAAGTTCCTTGCGCTCCCCTTCCTCGATCTGATGGAATAAGTTGTCCAAGGTGACTTTTTTATAAGCGGAAAATTGTTCTTCTTTCTTTTGATACTTCCGTTTGTCAACAAGTTCTCTGGCTAATTTTTCATTTTCTACCGCACGGAAAGCTTCTCCGGCAGTTGGAACCTCGACCAATCCGGTAATTTCGACCGGTGTAGAGGGTCCTGCCGTCTTCACCGCTTTGCCCTGATCGTCCAACATAGCGCGCACCCTACCAACAGAGGTGCCTGCAATAATCACGTCTCCCGTATGAAGCGTCCCGTTTTGCACCAACAGAGTGGCAACCGGACCCCGGCCTTTATCCAAATAAGCCTCAACGACAGCGCCCTTTGCAAGACGATCCGGGTTGGCTTTTAGCTCCTTCACCTCGGCTACCAATTGCACCATTTCCAGCAGCTCGCTGATTCCTTCACCGGTTTTTGCCGAAACGGGGACACAGATAACGTCGCCTCCCCACTCCTCTGGAACCAAACCATACTCGGTCAATTCCTGCTTCACGCGATCGGGATTTGATTCCGGCTTATCCATCTTGTTGATGGCGACAATCATGGACACGTCCGCCGCCTTGGCGTGATTGATTGCTTCCACTGTCTGAGGCATTACGCCATCGTCAGCCGCAACCACCAGGATAGCAATATCGGTCATATTCGCGCCGCGCATACGCATAGCGGTAAACGCCTCGTGTCCTGGCGTATCCAAAAATGTGATATCCTCCTGGTTCGGCAAATGAACTCGATAAGCGCCAATATGCTGCGTAATGCCGCCAGCCTCGTTTGCTGTCACAGACGCGTGACGGATCTTATCGAGCAGACTCGTTTTCCCGTGGTCAACGTGTCCCATAACAACTACAACAGGACTTCGCCGTACTAAGTCCTTCTCGTCGTCCTCTTGTTCGTCAAACAGCCGTTCTTCAATGGTGACAACTACTTCTTTTTCCACCTTGGCACCCAGCTCTTCAGCTACCAGCAACGCGGTATCAAAGTCGATGATTTCGTTCATACTCACCATAACGCCCAGCGGTATCAGCTTTTTAATTACCTGGCTGGCTGTCACCTTTAACCTCTGCGCCAACTCAGATACCATAATCTCATCCGGGATGCTAACTTTTAATTGCTGCTTCCGCGCCCGCTCCAAGGCAAGCCGCTGCAGCTTCTGCGCCTCGGTCTCCCTCTTGCCAAACTGCTGCTTAGAACGCGCCGAACGTTGATTGAGTTTTTGCTTCCTAGCAACGCCATCTTTGATTTTATGAGTTTTATTGGTCGGCGCAATATTCTCGTACCGCTCATTATATTTGTCCAAATTGACCTGTACTGTACGTGTGTCGACATGACTGACCTTTTTTTCCTTCTGCGGCTGAATCTTCTGGGTATCCTGTCTGGTCATATCCGGCTTGAGAGAAATGGTCTGCGTCATCTTTTTCTTCTTCTTTTTTTCTGCCGCGTTCTGTTTTCCTTTTTTCGCGTCGGCACTCGAATTCGGTTTAGAATTTGATTCTACGCCGGAAGATGTTTTCGACTCCGTTTTGGACGTCTTTTTAGAAGCCGGCTTCGAAGCGGATTTTGACGTTGTTTTAGCAGCTGTTTTGGAAACTGTCTTAGAAGGCGTTTTATCACCGGAAGAATTTTGCTGTTTCGCCTTCTTTTTCGGCGCCGCTTCCGCCTTTTTCTCTTTGACCGCGTTTGCAGAAGCAAAATAGGCGTCAAAATTAGATACCTGATTTTTCTGCGAAAAGTAATCGAGAACTACATTGACTTCCTCTTCGGTCAGCAACGCCCCTTTCGCCTTTTTCTCCTTAAAATATTTCTCTATTAATTCGAGAATGTCCTTTGCGGGGACATTCAAATCCTTTGCAAGTTCGTTGACTTTGTATTTGACTGTCATAAACTCCCTGCCTCCTTCAGTAATTCGACATCTGCCGATAGACTGTGTTGTATCAAATTTGCCAGTTGATCATCTGCCACTGCCATAATTCCAACCCGCTTCGCCGATAAAAATTGCGTTTCTTCCATCGTATAGGGCAACCGATATACCGGTACGCTTGTTCGCTTTGCCCGATATAAAATTTCCTTTTGCGTTTTGCTGGATAAATCGGATGTCAACAGCAGGAGTTTCACTTTATCCTGCGCCAGCGCAGTCGTTGCCGCGTCAAAACCAAGCTCCAATTTTCCAGCCCGTCGGCAAAGACCAAGATTGGATAACAATTTATTCATTAAGCTGCAACCCCTCTTTCAGGCTTTCGATCACAGCGTCTGGAATTTTACTGCGAAGATTCTGTTCCAAACGTCGCTTTTTGAGCGCCTTTTTCAGGCATTCGGAGCAGCGGCAAAGATACGCGCCTCTGCCGGGCGCCTTTCCCAGGTGGTCAATCACAATCTCACCATCCGGTAATCGCACTACCCGAATCAACTCCTCTTTCGGTCTCCTTTGTGAACATCCAACACAACGTCTGACCGGAACGCTCTTGTTCTCCTTCACCACTTAACGACCTCCAAGTCAGATCTCTTCTTGTTCCAGCATTTGCTCAACCTCAATACAGTGAAGGTCGTATTCCTCCATTTCAGCCTCCGAGGTTTGTGCAGGAGACTGATTCGAGCGCTCTTGAACGGCCGCCGCTTCCTTCTCGTTCATCGCTTCCCGACGCGCCGCTTCTTTCTCCGCCATTCTCAATTCCAGCTTCTCTCTCAAACTGCTTTCGCTGTCTTCTCCGTAAAAACCGCTTTGAGGGCTAATATCAATTTTATAGCCGGTCAACCTAGCTGCAAGCTTTGCGTTTTGACCGCGATTGCCAATAGCAAGAGAAAGCTGATTATCGGGAACGCTGACGAAGGCAACCCGTTCTTTCCTTTGTTTGTCCTCCAAAATGACAGCCTCTACCACTTTAGCCGGTGCCAAGGCTTCCCGGATGTATTCTTCTGGATTCTCACGGTAAGGGATCACATCAATCTTTTCGCCGCCAAGCTCTTGTACAATTTGATTAATTCGGATCCCCTTCGCGCCGATACAAGAGCCGACCGGATCGAGATTTTCCTGATGACTTTGTACCGAAATCTTGGTGCGTAGACCGGCTTCCCTGGCGATTCCCTTTACCTCAATCAAGCCGCTATGGACTTCCGGCACCTCCAGTTCAAGCAATTTTCTGACCAATCCCGGATGAGTTCTGGAAATCTTCAGCGCACAGTGCCGTTCGTTTGAGGTGAGATTCACTGCATAAACGCGAACAGTCTCTCCCACCTCAAAATGATCGTTTGGAAGCTGTTCGTTAGCGAATAGCATCAGTTGATGATTTTCAACGCTTAAAAGTACATTTTTGTTTTCCGGATCGACCTTTTCCACCCGCGCCGAAATGATCTCTCCAACCTTGTCGCCCATCTGCGCGGTCAGCTGTTCCCGTTCGGCTTCCCGCAAACCCTGTCGAATCTGCTGTTTGGCTGCCTGTGCCGCAATCCGACCAAGCTGTTTCGAATCGACGTCAATTTCAATCGGCTCGCCTACACGCGCGTATTTGGAATGATTGAGCGCCGCCTCCAGCAAAATTTCATTTGCAGGGTTTGTCAATTCATCGACAACCATTTTGCGGTAAGACACCTTCATCTGCGCCATGTCCGGATCGAACACCACGTCAACCTGATCCACTCCGGCATATTGCTTGCGCACAGCCACTGTAATAGCATGTTTAATTTTCTCAGCCAAATACTCCGGATCCAGTCCTTTGTCCTTTGCCATCATATCGAGTGCTTCAAAGAATTCTTTGTTTTTCATTTTTTCCAATTCAGCCCTTCTATAATCATTTTTATCGTTTTATTCCAAATCCAAATCATCTGCTCGTTTTACATAAGCGCAATCAGACAGAGAAAAGTGATAAACTCCCTCCGAGGTATCCAGTGCAAATTTGGTTTTATCCACCGAGCAAAGCGTCCCGTAAAATTCCCGTACGCCGTCGACCGGTCGAATTAATTTTACCACAACCGGCTGCCCTACGGACGCAAGCAAGTGCGCCTCCTTTCGCAGCCGCCGTCCAAGCCCCGCCGAAGAAACCTCCAAAAAGTAGCTCTGCTCAATCGGATCCGCCTCGTCCAAAAGCTCCGATAACGGTCGGCTGACCGCTTCGCAATCCTCGATCGTGACAGAACGTCCTTTACCATCGAGATAAATCCTTAAATACCAATTGCTTCCTTCTTTTTCAAAGACAACGTCCCACAAAAGAAGACCCTGCTTCTCCACAATCGGGCGTGCCAAAGCAGCTGTAATCTGCGCAACGGTTTCTTTCGCCATTCTCTTTCCCCCATCCCATTCAAACTACAAGACAAAAGGCCGGATTCACGCAACCCAGCCTTTCATCATACATTCTATTTCTATTTACATTATATTACATTGCCACCTTGATGTCAAGTATTTTTTTGATTTTTCGTTACCGAATACGAGCAACCGCTTCTTTTCTAAAAAACAGGGTTTATTTTTTTGTCAAAATGCAATATAATAAAATCAAACGAAGAATCGGAGGAAGGTAACTATGTCAAACCATCTGTTAGAAGGAAAACGGCGTATTCATATGATAGGAATCGGAGGATCGGGTATGTTTCCGCTCGCCCAGATTCTGCACGAAAAGGGATACTTACTATCCGGCTCCGACTGCAACGAATCAGATATTGTTAAAATGGTTCGAAAATTGGATATCCCCGTCGTTATGGAGCAACGTGCTGAAAATATCAACGGCGCTGATTTGGTGGTTTATTCCGCCGCCATCTCAAAAGAAAACCCTGAACGGGCAGCCGCTGAGCAAAGCGGTATCCCCATAGTGGAACGGAAGGTTTTGCTAGGCGAACTGACGCGCCAATATTCCGATTGTATCTGCGTCAGCGGCACACATGGAAAAACAACAACAACCTCTATGCTGACGCAAATTTTAATGGACGCCGGCGCAGATCCATCCGCCGTCATCGGGGGTAAATTGAAATCGACCGGGAACTACGGATGCGTGGGGCATTCCCAAATTATGGCGTGCGAAGCATGCGAATTTGTCGACACCTTTTTGCAGCTCTCCCCCGCCGTTGCCGTCGTCCTCAATATTGATCGCGACCATCTGGACTACTTCCATACAATGGAACGGCTGAAAGCTTCATTTGAAGCCTTTTGTAAAAAAGCGTCACGCCTCGTTTTATATAACGGAGACGACCCAAACACTGTAGAGGTCGTTTCACGTCTGAAAGGAAAACCTCTCGCCTCGTTCGGATTTTCTGACGCCAATGACTATTATCCGTCCGATATCAAACACCCGTCCGGTCTTCATTCCCGCTTTTCTTTGATGTATCGCGGCAAAAAGCTTGCCGAACTTGATTGCTTTGTTCCCGGAACCCATAATATTTTAAACGCGGTCGCCGCCTGCGCCTGCGCGCTCTCAGTGGGAATAGAACCGGAGCAGCTTGCAAAAGGGTTACGAAACTTCCGTGGTGCCGGACGCCGCTTTGAATGGATCGGTGAAAAAAACGGCGTCACAATTGTAGACGATTATGCGCATCACCCGACCGAGATTGCCGCCGTCTTAAACGCCGCAAAGGAGCTTCCTTTCCAAACAGTGTGGGCGCTTCATCAGCCATTTACCTTTTCCCGTACCAAACTGCTTCTGCCCGAGTTTGCAAAAGCTCTATCCCTTGCAGACGAGGTTGTTTTAACAGATATTATGGCCGGGCGCGAAAAAAACACTTCCGGCGTGAGCGCCAATGATCTGGCAAATATCATACCAAATTGTCACCTCTGCCCTTCTCAAAGGGAGGCGGCAGACTATATTCTGGAGCACGCCAAACCGGGTGATCTGGTGATCACCCTGGGTTGCGGCGATATTTATAAGGCAGCTAAAATGATCGTATTCGGCGATTATCAATAAACATCTGTTGATTGTTCCGCGTCGAGGCAATTGGAGCTTGCGGTTTCCGCTCTATTCTCAGGAACGAAGACCCAGACTGACAGAGATGGCACTGTCAATATGATTCATATCTTCGCGTCCCAATTCGCCCATCTTTTCTTTTAACCGTCTTTTGTCAATTGTGCGCATCTGTTCGAGTAACACAATGGAATCCCTGGTAAGCCCGCAGCTTGACGCCTCGATTGCAATATGCGTGGGAAGCTTTGCTTTATCCTTTTGGCTGGTAATTGCAGCTGCGATCACCGTAGGACTGTATCGGTTCCCGATATCGTTTTGCACGATCAAAACCGGGCGAACGCCCCCTTGTTCTGAGCCCACAACCGGACTCAAATCCGCATAATAAATTTCTCCTCGTTTTACCGTCATGTAACTCTCCACTCCTTTGTTATTTCCTTTTCATGTATTGGACGAATCTTTCGTTCAATACTATTGTGACCGAATCACAGAATTTTAATCACATCATTTGATCCTTCCGAATCATCTGTTTTATACTATTGCTGTCCGTGCAATCGGGTGCACTATGTCAGAAACCGCTCTTTTTATTTCCTATTTCTCCTGTTTTATGAAAAAATCTTTCCTCCTCTCAAACCGGAGTGATTGTCCAAAATATTGCAAAAGCCCATCGTTTTATGTAAAAAGATAATCTCCAGATTGCAGAACATCAAGGTATCTGATCTACCAGCATTTTATCCTATTGTCCGCAAAAAATTTGAAGAAATCGGTCGAAACATTCTGCCTAACCAACCAAATTTGGAATGACTTGTACCAGTTGTGCCATGATTTGCGCGCTTTATTCCGCAAAAACGACTGTATAATTATCCACGTGCAAAAAATGTGAATTTAACTGATCGAACGGAACTCATAAAATGATGAAAACAAATTGCAGACATATAGTTTTTATTGCAAACAATTGTGTTTTCATCACCTAAGTTTGCGGCTGCTTCTCAGCTTTAGTCGGTTCCGCGTCCTGTCTGACCCGCGCTTTCCCCTCAGTCACAAATATCAGCAGCAGTTTGAGGATAAGTGTACACCTAACGTGTAAAAACAACAGCCATCATACCCTTCATATAAAAACCATGCTGCTTTACAAAGGGTAGAATGCTTACACAAAGAATGTCTGAATCAAAAAGATCGCCGAACCGGTGTGAAATTTCGTTTGTTTTCAATTTGACTAGTCTGTTCACCCGTTCATTCAGGCGTAAAACAACAAAAAGCACAAAATAAATTTGTGCTTTTCAATAGGCTCAAACACAGTCAACCAACTGTGCTTTTCGCATCAATTCTTATTTTTAAATATATCTAAAATTTTCTGAAAATCTTCGCTGGTTTCAAAGGCTTCTTCATCTTCAGCCTCCAAGCTAGAAGAAGAAATATCAGTTCCATGCGGACCCAAGACGTCCGATACTGTTGTCTTTTTAATTTTATCCTTAAAATCAGTATCAAACCCGGTGGCAATCACTGTAATTTTAATCTCATCGTCCAGCTCTTCATTAAACGCAACACCAAAGATGATATTAGCCTCTGAATCAACTGCCTGGCTGATATGAGTCGTCGCGGTGTCAATCTCGTCAAACTCAATGGTAGGCGGCGCAGTAATATTGATAATTAACCCCTTAGCGCCATCAATAGAAGTTTCGAGAAGAGGACTGGAAACGGCGTTCTCAGCTGCTGAAATGGCCTTATCTTTTCCGGTAGCGCTGCCAACGCCCATATGAGCGTATCCGGCGTCTTTCATAATGGCGCTGACGTCTGCAAAATCCAGGTTAATGAATCCAGAAGTGTTGATCAATTCCGAGATACTTTGAACACCCTGCTTCAAAACATTATCCGCAGCTTCAAAGGCGTTTGCAAAGGTGATTTTCTGATTGTTCAACAGCTTCAAACGCTCATTCGGAACTACGACCAGAGAATCAACCTCTTCGCGAAGGCGCGTAATCCCCTGTTCGGCCTGACGCATGCGCATAGCTCCCTCAAACAAGAACGGCTTGGTGACTACGCCTACAGTCAAAATTCCCATTTCGCGAGCAACCTGCGCTACAACCGGCGCTGCACCCGTGCCGGTTCCACCGCCCATACCGGCAGTGATAAACAACATCTTTGCCCCTTTTAAAGCGGCTGCAATTTCTTCGCGGCTTTCCTCCGCCGCCTTTTCTCCGCACTGAGGGTCGCCGCCGGCTCCCGCTCCGCGTGTTGACTTCGCGCCAATCTCCACTTTATTAGGAGCCTTCGATTGGTATAATACCTGATTATCCGTGTTAATGGCAACGAATTCCATGCCTCTCATTCCGGCGTCAACCATTCGGTTCACGGCATTACCGCCGCCGCCGCCGATTCCAACCACCTTAATGTTTACTGTATAGTCATTATCATGCGCAATAGTAATGTTGCTCACGAAACGTTCCCCCTACTATCCCTGTATTTTCAAAAACCCGGGAAAACCCCGATCCTTTTTTACGAATAATATTACCTTCTATATATGATAACAGATTCTACTAATGATTGCAAGGTTTTTTTTATTTTTATTGTTTCTTTTTAAAATGCGGAATCCGGCAGAAAGTGAACCGATTGGCTGGTCGGGTCAAAAAACAACGTACCGTGTTCCGACGTCCCGATATACTCAGAAATAATTTTCTGTGCTGCCCGCATCAAATATTCCGCCTGCGAAAGGTCATCCACCCGGATTTTGATACGCCCCTGATACACGACCACTGCGCTGTTATCCCCTGTGATTTGAATAGAGGTGATATCATTCAGACCCGCGCTCGCAATCGCAGCCTGCACCTGCTCCAATTGTACAGAAATATCGCTCGTGCTCAAATCCAAAAACTCTCCCTGCAAAAGCGTTCTGTCCATTTCCATACCGGTGAGTGTTACCGCATCAGGGACTGGCTCCGGTTGCGAGACCTCTAGCACTCGTCCTTCGTTTGAAATGTAGTCATAACTCCCATCCGGTTGCTGCAAATTATATGCAATCTCCGCCGGAACACAAGAAATTTTCACACTCGACGGAAACTTCCTAGAGACATTCACAGCATCCAGATAAAGGCAGGAATTCAATATAGATTCCTCCGCCTGCTCCACGTTGCATCGAATCAGGTTTTCGCCCATCTCTATTTTGCTGCTCGAAACAATTTCATTTGCAGTATAAACACCGGGATCTTCCACAACAAAATCAGTAATGCGAAAAAAGACCGTTGAACAAAGGACGAATCCCGCGCTCAATAGAATAATGGCAAATAAAATGTAATATAATGTATATTTTCTTTTTTTCCGTCTCCGCCGCCGCTTTCCTGTCTGTTCCCGGACTTCGTTCCGGTCAGGAGGCGCTATTTTCGTCCTTTTTACCTGCTTCATTCCTATTCCTCATCATTTCGTTATCTCATCCGATACTCGTACAATCCGCCCGCCAAGCGCCGATAGTTGCTCCTCTATCCGATAATATCCCCGGTCGATATAGCCAATATCCGAGATTTGAGTTTCCCCTTCTGCCGCAAGGCCGGCGAGCACCAGCGCAGCGCCGCCCCTCAAATCAGTCGCCTGAAGATGGGCGCCGAACAAATGGGGAACACCCTCGACAACGGCTACCCTGCCATCCAGGCGAATATTGGCGCCAAGCTTATTCAACTCAGGAACATGCCGGAACCGGTTTTCAAAAATAGTCTCAATAAACATTCCGGTTCCCAGCGAAACAGCAGCGACAGCCATCAAAAGAGGCTGCGCGTCAGTTGGGAACCCCGGATACGGCATCGTGCGTACAGTGGAAAACGCCTTTAGCGGCAACCGGGAGCGAAGATAAATACTATCCGTGCCTGTTATAATCCGACAACCCGCCTCTTCCAACAGGGGCAGTATCCCCGCCAGCTCGGCTGGATTGACCTGCTTGAGAAGCAGATCACCGCCTGTGATCGCCGCAGCGCAAAGATAAGTTGCCGCCGCAATCCGATCAGGCATCACCTGATACTCCGTTCCATGAAGACGAGTAACCCCTTTGACGCAGATCACGCTTTGTCCCGCTCCATCAATTTTGGCTCCGCAACGGGAGAGATACTCGGCCAAATCAACAATTTCCGGTTCTGTTGCCGCATTGCGAATGACAGTTTCTCCTTTTGCCATCACCGCGGCAAGCAGAATGTTTTCCGTTGCGCCGACGCTTGGAAACGAGAGGGATATCTCCGCGCCTTTGAGCCCGTCAGGAGCGCAGCACTCCAGACAGCCATGTTTCTCTTCAATTACAACGCCCATTTTGCGCAGTCCTGAAAGGTGAAGATCAATGGGTCTTTGCCCAATATCACAACCGCCTGGAAAACAAACTCTGGCAACCCCGTTTCGAGAGAGGAGCGCCCCCATAAAAACAATAGAAGAACGCATCTGATTCATTAACCTTTCCGGGATTTCGCTTCCTGAAAGGTTAGAAGAATCAATTTCCAGCAGGTCATCCGTCCGGCAAACGCGACAGCCCAAACAGGATAAAATATCGCAGGCTGTTTTCACATCCGAAAGCTCAGGACAATTTTTCAGAACCGTTTTTCCTTCCGCCAGCATACAAGCTCCCAAAATGGGAAGACTGCTGTTCTTAGCTCCTTGTACCCGGTGCTCTCCAGATAACGGCACCCCACCGCAAATCACTAGTTTTTCCAAATCAACCAACTCCCCCTCGAATCATAAGATCACTGTTTCACAGTATCCTATGCTCTTTGGGGAAAATGAGTGATTATGAAAAATGAGCGCTGATTTCAGAATAAATCCGATCGGCAGTATCCAAAATAGCCAAGGACGAGGCGTTTTTTCCATATTGACGCAGCACGTCCGGGTGTTGATATAAGTTCTCCAACTGCTCGATCAGCTTTTCCCTGTCGTAATACTTCTCCTCAATCACAATGGCAGCGCCGTGCTGCTGCAATACCATCGCATTATGGTATTGATGGTTTTCCGCCACGTTGGGGGACGGCACTAAAATGGAAGGCTTTCCGGTCGCTTCCAGCTCGCTCAGGGTAAGCGCGCCCGCACGACACACCACCAAATCGGCAGCCGCTAAGCATACGTCCATATTGTCAATGTATTCCCTCAAATCCAGGCGCGGATTTTCCTGTGGTTTGATTCCGCGATCGGCAAGCATGCCGGGAAACACCTTTTTGCCCAAACGTCCGCATGCGTGAATATGATTGATGTTGCCATCTTTCCAGTGCCATGCCATCATATCGGCTGCAATTTCATTGATCTTCACCGCGCCCAAGCTGCCGCCAAATGACAAAATACAAAAATGATCGTCCATTTTTAATTCCATCCGCGCTTCTTCCCGCGTTTTCAGCAGTACCTTTTCCCGCACCGGGTTCCCGACAACTATCGTTTTGCAGGTTTGTGGAAAATGCTTCTTTGCTTCCTCTACTGCTAAAAAAACAAGATCCACTTTCTTAGCAAGCATTTTGTTGGTAACACCCGGAAAAGCGTTCTGCTCATGGATCGCCGTATATATGCCCTTCTGCGCCGCCTTTCGCACAAGCGGTCCGCTGACATATCCACCTGTCCCAATTACCACATCCGGTTGGAATTCGCGCAAAATCCTAGACGACGCAAAATTGGAGGTCGCCAACCGATAGGCTGCCTCCAGATTGCGAACGACATTCTTAGGCGTCACGCTTCGCTGAAAGCCGTGCACTCGAATGGGAACAAAGCGGTAGCCCGCCTGCTTTACCAAACGCGCCTCCATTCCATTCGGCGTACCCGCAAATAAAATTTCCGCCGTCTTATCCTTTTTCTTGACGCAATCTGCCACAGCAATGGCCGGATTGATATGTCCTGCAGTTCCGCCGGCTGCCAAAAGTATCCGCACAAAAATTCCTCCTCTACAATTTTTGCGTCATTGCATGGCGCGACACATTCAGCACCACTCCCATTTCAGCCAGCTGCATCACCAGCGCGGTTCCGCCATAGCTGAAAAAGGGCAAACTGATTCCCGTGTTCGGCACCGTGTTGGTGACAACCGCAATGTTTAATAATGCCTGAATGCCGATCTGAGCCACAATCCCAACGCACAAGAGCGCGCCGAATTTATCGGGAGATTTCGAGGCAATTTCAAACCCTTTATAACACAACAAGACAAATAATAAGATGACCGCGATAGCGCCGACGACTCCCAGCTCCTCGCAAACAATTGCAAAAATAAAGTCGTTTTGCACCTCCGGCAAGTACATAAACTTCTGTTTGGACTGTCCCAATCCAAGCCCAAAAAAGCCACCTGAACCAATTGCCAAAAGGCTCTGATCCGTTTGCATCGTTTTATCCAGCGTATCGCTGAACGGATGCAGCCAGTAAAAGGCGCGACCGCTCATATAATTCCCTTTAAAAAGAAGGATATAAAGAAGGGCGGCTCCTGCCAAAATCCCCAGCATAACAAACCACTTTGGGCGAGTGCCCCCTACAAACATCATCACGGCGGCAATCGAGCACATCAAAATAATGCCTGAAAGGTGCGGCTCCAAGTACATCAAAAAAACCACCGGTGCCAAAAGCAAAACAAAGGGAACTACACCGTAACGAAATGTTTTCATTTTAGAATAATTTGCCGCAATCATCGACCCAAAGATTGTGATAAGGGCAAATTTCATCAATTCAGAAGGCTGAAACTGTCCAAATGGTCCCAAGTTAATCCAACGCCGAATCCCGTTTGCGTCCCCAGGCATAAACAACACAATAACAAGTAGTATAAAAGAGAAAAAATATAAAAAAATGGAGAATTTCCGAAATATATGGTAATCCACGCGGGAGGCGACCAGCATAACGGCAATGCCAATGACAGCATAAAACGCCTGTTTACTAATGTAATAAAAGCTGTTTCCTTCGTAATAATAAGCCCGGGCGAAACTGGCAGAAAACAACATAACAAGCCCAAAACACAACAAAGAAAACACCAAAATTAAAAATACAGGATCCATTTTTCCGCATTTTTTCAACACAGAGGAGCGTCGTTTCTTCCTGATCTGTTTTGTCGGCGTAACATCAATGGTCTGTGCCAAAACAATCCCTCCTGACAGTTACGTTCGTTTGATTCACCTTCATTATAGTATGCCAAAAGCAACACATAAAATTGCAAAAATTCCGAAAACAGCGCCAACGAGGGAAAACACTGACACAATTTTCAGCTCACTCCAATTGCACATTTCAAAATGATGGTGGATAGGACTCATCTTAAAAATCCTCTTTCCCGTTGTCTGAAAGCTAATCACCTGTAATACGACGGAAAGCGCCTCGCAAACATAAACAATTCCCGCGATAAAAAGAATCAGCGGTTGATTCACTCCAAACGCAAGAGCCACTACGATTCCGCCTAAGAACAATGAGCCTGTATCCCCCATAAAGACCTTGGCCGGATAAAAATTCCAGACTAAAAATCCCAAACAGCCGCCAGCAAGCGCCGCAGCCAAAACGCTCATAGAATACGCATAGAGCAAGCTGCTGATTATCATAAACACGATGGCATACACAGAGGTAATGGAAGCGGCGAGTCCATCAATCCCATCTGTCAAGTTCACAGCATTGACAATAAAATAAATGCCAAGCACAGCAAGCGGGTAATAAATCCATCCGATATCAAACTGACCGATAAACGGAATGGTAAGAATGGTAGTGAGGCTTCCGCTCAACGAAAGGGTCGCCAAATAGGCAATGGCTACCACCAGCTGAGCTACTGTTTTCTGCGTTGCTGTTAATCCGAGATTGCGTTTTTTGACAATCTTAATCCAATCATCCATAAAACCAATCAAGCCAAAGCCTATCGCCATAAATATGCCGGCCCACAGGACAATTTGATCTCGTGCCGTTATGGAAAAAACAGAGGAATTGGATTCCGTATATAATAGAAGATACCCAATCAAGGCGCCCGCTATGATTCCGATCACAAACAAAATTCCGCCCATAGTCGGCGTGCCGTTTTTTTTGGAATGCCAGGTAGGTCCGATTTCCTTGGTCGTCTGCCCGAATTTCAGCTTATGTAGCAACGGAATAAAAACAATGCCAAGCAGCGATGTCACAGCAAAAGCGACCAGTAAGGCAGCAACTCCCGATGTCCAACTCATAATTTTCTGTTCCTTTCCAGATCACAAATTTTTTCTAATCAAGCCTTACAGCAATTCTCCAAACAATTCTGTCATCACTGATTCTAGCTTCATAGAACGACTTCCTTTTAACAGGATCACATCCCCCGGGCGAATATAATCCCTTAATGCGCGAACAAGCGATTCTTTATCGGTAAAATGGTACCGATTGGAAATTCCGGCAGCGCCATCATACAGCGCCTTGGAAAGCGCACCATAACAAAACAGCGCGTCAATTCGATTCATTCCGGCATACAACCCGATTTTTCTGTGTTCGTCCTGCGCAATTTTCCCCAATTCCAGCATATCAGCCAACACGGCAATCCGCCTTCCAACTGTATCAAGTTCGCATAAAACAGATATAGCAGCCTTCATCGAATCGGGACTCGCGTTATAACAATCTGCTAAAACGGTGTACTCCCCCGTCTCAATCACCTGCTGTCGCATATCGGCCGGACGATAATCACGTAAAGCTCTGGCAATATCCGCCCGTTCCATCTGTTCTAAATATCCGACCGCAAAAGCAAAAAGCGCATTGATTACATTATGACGCCCAACGGCTGGCAACACTACAGGAGTAGACACGCCGTGGTCGACAACGGTAAAGGAGGTAACTCCGCCCTTGGTTTTGATATCCTCAGCCCGAAAATCCGCCTGTTCGTTTTCAATTCCACAAAAAATCAACGGGCGCTCTGAAAGACGAACACAAGACAACAAGTCGTCATCCGCCCCTAAAATCAACGGTGCGTCCTCCGCCATGCCATCTAAAATCTCCAATTTCGCACGCAGAATGTTTT
>CAKRVU010000006.1 GCA_934408835.1 uncultured Oscillospiraceae bacterium
ATTTTTTTGTATCTGACGTATCTGTTTTATTTTCCCATTCGATACCAGCCGAACCGCCGTCTAGACGCACACCGTCTTTCGGAGTGTTCTGTGCCTGATAGGTGTTATTAATCTCCTCCGAAGCAAACGTGGTATCGGTTGCTTTCACACGGGTGGTAACGGTGTAGATAGCGTCATCTGTCATGCTGTCGTCAATCAAAACGGGGCTATCCTGCCAAACATCAAATGTTGCTGCGAGGTTTGTATTAGTAGTTTCCTTATGGAACTTGTACTCCTGACCATCTGCCCCATTTGTCACCTGTACCATCTTTGCGGTTTGTGTAATCTCCGGTTTTGCTGCCGGTGCTGCCGGACGGTCTGCTATTTTGTTTTCTGTGCCAGCGCTAGCCGGTCTGTCAGTTGTTGCGGCAAAGCGGACATAGACAGTGCTACCGGGAGTAATCTTATCGCCACTGTTCAATATAGTCCCTTCGGCAAAGCTTGCGTCTGTAGCAGCCTCATAGCCAGCTCCAAGCGTAATGGTTTCTTTTACATAGTCAATGGTAAAGCCTTCGTCTGTTGCCGGAGGCGTAACATCTTCCGTGGTAATTTTTACTCCTTGGCTTGCAGAGCTGTATCCGTTTTCTGTGTAGTTGGCAACCTTTGATGTATCGGTGATATGGTTCCGAATATAGAACGTATAGTCGGTGCCGCGCTCAAGACCTGTAAAGATGTTGGTATCCTGCCAAGCAATTTCGCCTGTTCCATTCTGGATACCGTACTCCACACTATACGCAGCGCCTTGCTCCGTTGTGCCACCTTCTACTGTTTTCAGGGTAACAGAATCGACAGTCTTAGAATCCAATTCAGGCGCTGCAGTTGGTACCGGAACATCTGCCTGTGAAATGTTAATAGTTGCACTGCCTTTGGCTTCGTTGTAATTTCCGTTCGGGTCAGTGACTTTGTAAGATACCGTACGGTTGCATACATCCGTATATGCAGGATTTTCGTCTACCCATGTAATGGTAGCAGGATCCTCAACAGTGCTATAATCACCTTCATAATACTGAACGGTTGCGCCTTCAGGTTGCCCGGTAACGGTAATGCTGTGCGGCTGCCCGTCATACTTTCCGTCAAAGCCATCTGCAGAAACGCCGCTCATGTCAATTGGAGTAATGGTAAGGGTCGCTGGGTCACTTGTTACCTCGATATAGTTTGCTTGCTCCCGGGTGGAAGCCTTGACATAGTAAGTGCCGACGTTAGTTGGCGCTCCTTCCAGCAAGTTTTGACACTCTGCGTCCGAATAATAGTTATAGGTGATTTCGTCTGTATAGGTTTCACCGTTTATAAGCGTTACTTCAGCCCTATCCCTATCCATTTCGATTGGACTTCCGGTATACTCCGCTGTCTTATCGTTTAGTGTGATGGTTGGTTCAGCTTTGTTGACTGTAATATTTAATGTATCGGTAACACCGGAGCCATCGGTTGCGGTAGCTGTAACAGTTGCTTCTCCTGCGCCGACAATGGTTGCGGTGCCGCTGTTTTCATCTTCAAATTTTAAGACATTGGGGTTGCTGCTCGACCAGGTGACAGCCTGTTTGGCATCGGCGGGAGTTACGGTAGCGGTATAGGTGGGCGAAGAAGCTCCATAAGTAAAGTTTTTTTCTCCCGAAATTGTAATATTCGACACAGGACTCTGGGAGACGATAGCAACGGTGTTTTTATCGGTAGATGAAAGTGTGGGAGTATAGCTGTAGGTATAGTAACCATCCTGTTCCGTTAGTCTAATGGGGCTAGTTGTATCAGTAGAAAGATAATAGGTTCTGCCTTGATCATACTGATCTGCCGGGATTTGGATGGTGAGTGGGATATCTCCTGCTAATGCGGTTGCTTCAGTCACACCGTTTGCAATACTTTTGAGAGTTACGTCATAAGCGGCTTCTGTTTTATAATGATCAATACCGAATCCACTGTCAACAGAAGTGTCTAGATAATAGGTGGCATTCGCATCCGTTGCTAAAGCGGAAGCATCGTAAGAGAGACCTGTTGCATCGGTAGTGCCTGGGATTTCGGCAACCTTTTTGACATTAGAAAGACCTCGCAGGTCGCCACTGTCGGCAGCGATACCAGCACAGTAGTCTCCAAGCACATCTACACTGTCCGCATGGATGGTAACATAACTTCCGATATCTTGAAAAGCAATCTGCGCAATAGATTTGGTAGTCGTATAAACAACAGGCTCCAGCTTTTCGCAGCCATCAAATGCAGCCGTGCCAATGGAAGTACAGTTTTTCAAATCGACTTTTCCAAGATTTTTGTTATTCTGAAACGCATTGGTGCCGATGGTATAGCCTTCGCTCGGGAAAATGACAGAAGAAAAAGAGCTTTTGGAAAACGCAGAGTTTCCAATATCGGTTATTTCGCTCAGATCGCATACTCCTGGTGTATCGCTATTAAAGGACTGAAGATTGGTACAACCAAGAAAACAGGCTTCCAGAATATTCTTCACACTGTTCGGCCATTTGACCGAAGTAATTCCAGTGTACCGAAAAGCAAACGAACCAACCGATTTGCAGTTTGACAAGTCAATAGTGCCGGAAATAGCTGTGCAATTATCAAACGCAAAATTCCCAATGGTGGTAATTCCTGTTAAATCAAATTGTCCCGGTGTGTCGCTGTTAAAAGTGCTAAGATTTGTACAACCGGAAAAACAATAGCTGGGAATAGCGGTACCAGTTGACCATTTCACCGAGGTAACAGCCTCATTTTTAGAAAATGCAGAAGATCCAACGGAGGCGATTTTGTCTAAATTAAATTGTCCCGGTGTGTCGCTGTTAAAAGTGCTAAGATTTGTACAACCGGAAAAACAATAGCTGGGAATAGCGGTACCAGTTGACCATTTCACCGAGGTAACAGCCTCATTTCCCTGAAATGCATAATTTCCAATGGAGGTGATTTCGGTCAAATTAAACCGCCCTGGTGTGGTGCTATTAAAAGTGCTAAGACTTGTACACCCTTTAAAACAATACGCAGGAACAGTGGTGCCGACTGGCAATTTCACCGAGGTAATATTTTTACAATCTTCAAAAATACCCTTAGTCATCAGACCTTCCTTAGGATTCAAATAGGTGCAACGAGACAAATCAATTAAACCAGTTAGCCCGGAGTTATAAAAAGCGCTGTATCCAATAGAAGTTACTTTGGTCATGTCAATGGAGGTCAAATTGGAACAATTATAGAAAGCATGTTCTCCAATAGAAGTGACGCCAGACGCATTAATAACCGATTTAAGATTGGTGCAACCCGAAAAACACTGATCAGGAATAGAGGGTTTGTTTGACAGCGTCACTGAATTAATACTGGAACAGCCATAAAAGGCTTTTTTTCCAATGGTTGTGCATTTGGTCAAATTTAAAGAGCCTTTCAGATTGGTGCACCCCATAAAACTTTGTTCTCCAACGGAAGTGACGCCTGATAAATCGACCGATTCAAGATTGGTGCAATCATAAAAAATACCTAAACCTAAGGAAAGAGAGGTACAATTGGATGTATCGAGGGAAGTGATCTGTTGGGCGTTGTTCATAGTGAAGAAGCCGCGTTCGAGTGATACGACTGTTTTGCCACCAATGGTTGGTGGGATGACAACCTTGTCGGTAAAGTTTGCGTCATCTGTCTTAAAGCCAATGATGGCAACGCCACCTTCAACATCCTTTACCTCAAACATACTTTCCGGAGATGGGGTTGCTTGTACTGCAGGTGCTGAAGCAGCAGTCTGCGCCCCGCCTTCTGCTTCATCTGCATTGGTTACTGGAACGGCATTGTTCGTGGAAGAGTTACCCGAAGTGAGGGTACTCGAAAGATTACCCATCATGGCAGCTGCCGGCAACGCTGTTGCAGCAATGGAAACGGCAATCATCGCCGTGAGAGCCTTTTTAGATAGTTTCATAATCACATATCCTCCTCAAATAATTTTTTAATATTCAAACCGAGAACACCGAAACAGGTTCGGTACGGCGCAACTTCATTATAGCATGGGAAATTTGATTTGTAAATACCCAAATCATACAAAATGAGAAAAATTTTCACAAATTTTAGGCGGCAAATCGGTTATCAAACTTGAGAAGAAATCCTTTTTACAATTTCATTCACCTTTTGGTACAAATCCACCGGATCCACGCCGATAAAATACTCACCCTTTTCATACAAAATCTTGCCGTTTACCACTGTATAGATAACGTTTTGACGGCTGCCGCTGTAGACAATGTTTTTGGCAATATGGTTGAGCGGCTGCATATTCGGCTGCATGAGATCCAGGACGGTAAAATCAGCCTTCTTTCCGACTTCCAAACAATCGCAGTCAGAAAGTCCCATTGCCTGCGCGCCGTTGACTGTTGCCATGCGCAGCACCTCAGTTGCGTCCATAGCAGACGCATCGCGAGTGGAAAGTTTTTCATAAATACAGGCAAGGTACATTTCACGGAAGATATCGAGCGTGTTGTTGCTGGCCGGACCGTCGGTACCAATCGCGATGGGAATCCCCATATTCCGGTATACCGTAAGCGGAGCGACACCGCTGGCAAGCTTTCCGTTCGATGCGGGGTTGGTGACCACATACATTCCGCGCTTTTTAAAAATTTTCATATCCTCTTGGGAGAGGTGCACACAGTGATAGCCGCCGCCCCCCCAGTCAAAGAGACCGAGGGAATCGAGGAAAACGGTCGGAGTGGTGCCATGCCGTTTCAAACAGCCTTCCACCTCGGCAGCCGATTCCGAAATATGGGTAAAAACAGGGGCGCGGTATGCCTGAGACAGCGCCGCAATTTCCTTTAAAAGAGACGGTGACGCGGTATATTCCGCATGAAATCCCAGTCGGTATTGTAGCATGTCATCGCCGGGGCGGTTGTATTGAGTAAAGAAGCGCTCGAGTTCCGCAGCCGATTCTTCTAATGTTCCGGTAAAATCGCTGACGCTGCCGCACAATACCAGGCGGAATCCCGCGTCTGCAAACGCCGCCGCAACCGCTTCGGTGTGCCGATACATATCGAACGCAGCGGAACAGCCGCCTTGCAGGTATTCCAAAATGGCGAGCTTGCTAAGATGGTAAGCGTCATCATCCGTGAGCTTAGCTTCCATCGGAAAGACTTGTTGATCAAGCCATTCGAGCAGCGGAAGATCGTCTGCAAAAGAGCGGAGAAATGTCATGGCGGAATGGGTGTGCGCGTTTTTAAAACTGGGGAGGATGAGATTCCCGTTCAGGTTGATTTCACGATCAAAATCCGGTATCTCCTCCTTGGGCGAACCCAGGTAGGAAATTCGATCGCCATCCGTCCAAAGTTCCCCGTCAAAAATGCAAGCTTCTTGTTGAAGCGATAATATTTTAGCGTTGTAAAACCGAAGTTTCATCATACGACTCCTCTCGTATCAAGGGTTTTATTCTGCAAGCGCAGTTTCGCAAGAAAAAAGCCGCTTGAAAAAGCGACTTTTTCGATACAGTCTATTCTTTATGCCTGGTTTGCTTCGAACGCAGCAACAGCACACGCCACAGTTGCGCCAACCATCGGGTTGTTGCCCATTCCGATGAGACCCATCATTTCCACATGTGCGGGAACGGAGGAAGAACCTGCAAACTGAGCGTCTCCATGCATTCTGCCCATAGAATCGGTCAAACCGTAAGAGGCAGGACCAGCAGCCATGTTGTCCGGGTGCAGGGTACGTCCGGTGCCGCCGCCGGAAGCAACGGAGAAATATTTGACATTGTTTTCCATGCACCATTTTTTATAAGTACCTGCGACCAGGTGTTGGAACCGGGTGGGATTGGTAGAGTTTCCGGTGATGGAAACATCGACCCCTTCAAGCTTCATGATGGCAACGCCTTCGCGAACATCGTTGGCGCCATAGCATTTGACCTTGCTTCTCTCGCCGTCCGAGTATTTGATTTCTTGTACGACCGAAAGCTCATCTTTCATAAAGTCGAAATCGGTTTCCACATAAGTAAATCCGTTAATGCGGGAGATGATAAAGGCTGCGTCCTTTCCTAGTCCGTTGAGGATGACGCGCAACGGCTCCTTCCGCGCCTTGTTCGCCGTCTTGGCGATACCGATCGCGCCTTCCGCCGCGGCAAAAGACTCGTGTCCGGCCAAAAAGCAGAAGCACTTTGTTTCATCGCGCAAAAGCATTGCGCCGAGATTGCCGTGACCTAAGCCTACTTTGCGTTCTTCTGCAACCGAGCCGGGAATACAGAAAGCCTGTAGTCCGATTCCGATCGCCTCCGCTGCCTCCGCCGCTGTTTTCGCCCCCTTCTTCAGAGCGATTGCAGTGCCTAAGGTGTACGCCCATACAGCATTTTCAAATGCGATTGGCTGAATCCCTTTTACGATACTGTCGCAATCAATATTGTTTTGCAAACAAACATCCCGTGCCGCTTCCAAAGAGGCAAATCCGTATTGGGAGAGGAATGTCTCGATTTTGGGCATTCTTCTTTCCTGTCCTTCAAAATTAACCATGAGAAACCTCCTTATTCGTTGCGCGGATCGATATAATGATCGGCATCATCGTAACGTCCATAGGTCGCAATATTCTTTTCATACGCTTCAGCCGGAGCAACGCCGGCGCGAATATCTTCGAGCATCTTTCCAACGCGGACAAACTGATAACCAACAGGCTGCCCCTCTTTAACGGCAACCTTTAAGATGTAACCTTCCGCCATTTCCAGGTAGCGAACGCCTTTGAGGTTGGTGCTGAAAATGGTTCCAACCTGAGAGCGAAGCCCTTTGCCCAAGTCCTCTAAACTAGCGCCAACGGGGAGACCGCCTTCTGAAAAAGCGGTCTGGGTGCGCCCATAAACCAGCTGCTTGAAGATTTCACGCATCGCAACGTTGATGGCATCGCAAACTAAGTCGGTATTGAGCGCCTCTAGAATGGTCTTTCCGGGAAGAATTTCTCCGGCCATCGCCGCCGAGTGGGTCATTCCTGAACAGCCCAGCGTTTCAACCAACGCCTCTTCAATGATTCCGTTTTTTACATTTAATGTGAGCTTGCAGGCTCCTTGCTGCGGCGCGCACCAGCCAATCCCGTGAGATAAGCCGGAAATATCTGTAATCTGGTAAGCTTTCACCCATTTACCCTCTTCCGGGATGGGAGCCGGACCGTGCTTCGGACCTTTTGTGAGAACACACATATTCTCTACTTCATGCGAGTAATTCATAAAAAACTCCTTTCGACATATTGCAATCCTCTGAGAATGATATCTCAAACAAATTTATTATACTGTAAATCGTCAAAATACGCAAGGGTTTTTCAAAAAAATGTATTGATTGGACTGTAGGGTTTCAAGCGGAGTGCACGGCGGCGTAAGCGATAAAAAGCAGCAGCGTTAAAATCAATCCTTTTTCTGTTGTATGGTTTTGTGCAACAAAAGGGCAAAAAGGCGCTGTATATGGAGAGACTTTTCTCCCGCTATAATTTAGAATGCTACAGGAAATCGAGCCGTCAAAAATCATCTGCTACAGCGAGCCGTTTGACGAGATGAAAGGAGATAGTATCTACATTGATTACGAGTTAAGTTCATGGAAATATCTCAATAAAAGCGATAATGTCACGGAAAACTATGCAAAACACACAAACCACGCCTTGACATTTCGTCCTGAAGGCTATATAATAAAAACGACCGGTTTTGTCTGTAAGGGCGGCGGAAGCGCCTTTGGCGGAGCTTGGAGACCTAAGGACAAAAACTCCGAACGATTTTTGGGCGAGCCAAATTCGCAAAGGATGAATATTGTAAAAACAACAAAAGGACAATATCGTGCATTAGATCAATACGACAAACATGGTCACGCTGTCCGTGAAAGACATATAACAGATCATGGTAAGCCGGGTAAGCACTCGGATCCGCATGATCATATCGTTAGCTGGGATGATAATCATACAGATTTAAGCGGTCCTATTCATTATTTTGACGGCAATGTTCCTGAATTGAAAAGATATCATATGGAGGTTGAAATGATGGAAAACACAAATGATTATAACAATGACTACAATCCAGAAGAACATAAATTTGAAACGCTTGGAGAATTTAAATTTTATTTATCCTGCGGAGCCAATGTTGGTTTTGAGTGGCACGGCGTAGAGTACGGCATCGAAGGGCACAACAACAGTTTTGATATCTGGATTTATTACAATGGAGATGTCGCGACTGGTCTTACATTGGAGCAAACATTGGATTATAAACTGGACGGCGTTAAAATCAAAGACCTGATTTTAAAAGCTACGATTACCGAAAGAATCTTATAAGCAGTATGACTCGGAGGTTCCCATGACAGAAGCTGCCAACGATTACAATCCAGCGGATTACCAATTTGAAACGCTTGATGAATTCAGATTTTATTTGAGCATCGGCTGGAATATCGGTTTTGAATGGCACGGCGTAGAGTGCGGAATCGAAGGACACAACAACAGCTTTGATATCTGGATAGCCTATCAGGGCGATATCGCAAAAGGTCTTACGTTGAAGCAGACATTGGATTATGAGCTAAACGGCGTTAAAATCAAAGATCTCATTTTAAAAGCGACAATCACCGAAAGACCCTATTGACGATCAAAACAAAGTGAAGCATCCTAACAGACTCCTGTTTCAGCCAATATCCGCACCCATCCCAATCCACTTTTCCGCATGATGAACAGCCGATATCCGTAAAACATCCGTCCATTCTTGTTATATGAGAAAAAAATAGTAGCGCTATTTCCAATCTTCCGTAAGCTTTATCGGATAACATCATCAAAAACAGTCTCAATTTTTTGAGAAACATCCACTAAGCAACAAAATGGTTGGGTACGCCAATTCCAAATCTTGCATAGAATAATTCGTAAGAAGAATACATCAAAAGAAAGAGGTGCAGGAAACTGCCTTGAATTGCCTCTGACAGCGCTTTTGGTGTTGGAATAAACCGGGATGTTGATTACAGGAATAAAAATCGGGAAGGAAAAACCGCCTAAAAACAGGAATACCGCCGTACAAGCGCTTTGTACGGCGGCTTTTTATCTGATTAGCATGGGCTCATCTGCATGCACACGTTTTTCGCTGCTTTTATAGCAATCCCTCTCCCTGAAACAATGGCAATCAGTCTGAAAACATCGGGGTAGACAGATAGCGTTCTCCGGTGTCAGGCAGAAGTACAACTATAAGTTTACCCTTGTTTTCGGGACGCATTGCAATCTGTGTGGCGGCAAACACGGCGGCACCTGAAGAAACACCTACTAGCAAGCCGTCCTCCCTTGCCAGCGCGCGCCCCGTCTCAAACGCGTCCTCATCTGTTACAGCGATCACCTCATCGTAAATATCTGTGTTCAACGTCTCCGGAAGGAATCCGGCACCAATTCCTTGGATTTTATGGGAACCCGCTACCCCTTTGGACAGCACCGGCGAACCCGCCGGCTCTACAGCGATAATCTGAAGTTCTGGTTTCTTGGATTTTAGGTATTCGCCAACGCCTGAAATGGAGCCTCCCGTACCAACGCCGGCTACAAAAATATCCACCCGACCATCCGTATCGTTCCAAATCTCAGGTCCGGTCGTTTCCCGGTGAGTGTTCGGGTTTGCCGGATTGGTAAACTGACTCAAAATAATCCCGTCTGACATCTGTTCCGCCAGCTCGTTCGCCTTATCAATCGCTCCTTTCATTCCCTTTGCGCCGTCTGTCAAAACAAGCTCCGCCCCATAAGCTTTGAGCAAATTGCGCCGTTCTACGCTCATTGTTTCGGGCATGGTCAATATGATTTTGTACCCCTTGACCGCGGCAACAGCCGCCAACCCGATACCGGTGTTCCCGCTGGTAGGCTCAATGATTACCGAGTTAGGCGTTAAAGCGCCCCTTGTCTCTGCGTCTTCTATCATTGCCCGGGCAATCCTGTCCTTAACGCTTCCAGCAGGATTGAGACACTCCAACTTCCCATAAATTTCCGCTTCTATTTTCCTCTTCGTGCTGTAACGAGTCAGCTTCAGCAACGGCGTGCCGCCGATAAAATCTGTCACCTTGTCATACGTTCTCATGATTTATCTGCTCCTTTTTTATCATTATCTATCGCAAAATCCTGTTTACCATCCCAAACTACAAACGGACGCCGATCGAAAAACCGGCGAACAAAGAAACCAAAACCAACGTCCTATCAAAACCGTTTTCGTCCGATTCGCTCCGTTTGCATGTTTGAAGATTCCACTGCCAATTTTATCCTATCACAAAAATATGAATATTGTGCAAACTAAAACCCGGGAAATCTTCTTTCAATCATCCCGCCGCCCCAAATAACGCCACTGGAAAGCCGCCATCTTCCGGTGTTTTTGATGAAAAATGAGCTTGTCCTGTTTTTTTGGGAAATATTCGTTGACTTGTTCTAAAAAACTGGTATAATAAATAACTAATCACTTAAAATGGTATGTTGATTGTGAAAGGAGCTTGTTATGGCATATTATTATCAGGAACATTCCCGCACCTTCAGCGAGTATCTGCTGGTTCCCGGTTATTCTTCTGCGGAATGTATTCCAGGACATGTGAGCCTGAAAACCCCCGTTACCAAATTCCGGAAAGGGGAAACACCCGCCCTTACCATGAATATTCCCCTTGTTTCCGCCATTATGCAGTCGGTTTCTGACGACCGCATGGCAGTAGCTCTTGCAAAGGAAGGCGGAATCTCTTTTATTTACGGCGCACAAAGCATTGAAAGTCAAGCGGCTATGGTTTCCCGCGCAAAAAATTACAAGGCCGGCTTTGTAACCAGCGATTCCACCTTAACCCCGGAACATACGCTTGAGCAGGTGCTTGCTTTAAAAGAAAAAACCGGTCATTCCACCATGCCGGTCACTCACGATGGGTCACCGCACGGAAAGCTTTTGGGCGTGGTCACTAGCTGCGACTATCGTGTGACAAGGATGTCGCCCGACATCAAAGTGAAGCAGTTTATGACGCCTATTGATAAGATTGTTTACGCCAAAAAGGGCGTCTCCCTTTCCGAGGCGAATGATATTATCTGGGATCATAAACTGAACTCCCTTCCGGTGATTGACGACGCCGGGAACCTTTGCCATCTTGTTTTCCGAAAGGACTACGACTCCCATAAAGAAAACCTCCATGAATTGCTCGACTCGTCCAAGCGTTACGTCGTTGGTGCCGGTGTGAACACCCGCGATTATGAGCAGCGGATACCGGCGTTGGTCGCGGCAGGAGCAGATATCCTTTGTATTGATTCTTCCGAAGGGTTTTCGGAATGGCAGAAGCGGACGCTTGATTTTGTACGGGCAACCTACGGAGATCAAGTGAAGATTGGTGCCGGCAACGTGGTGGACCGGGACGGCTTTTTGTTCCTGGCAAAAGCCGGCGCAGATTTTGTCAAGGTAGGAATCGGCGGCGGATCCATCTGCATTACCCGCGAAACGAAGGGCATTGGCCGCGGACAGGCTTCTGCTGTCATTGAGGTAGCAAAAGCGCGGGATGAATATTATAAAGAGACGGGAATCTATATCCCGATCTGCTCGGACGGCGGCATCGTATACGATTACCATATGACACTTGCACTGGCTATGGGCGCAGACTTTTTGATGTTGGGTCGTTATTTTGCCCGCTTTGATGAAAGCCCTACCAACAAAGTCACAATAGGCGGGAACTATATGAAAGAATATTGGGGCGAAGGCTCCAACCGCGCGCGCAACTGGCAGCGTTATGACCTTGGTGGCAAAGAAGGTCTTTCGTTTGAAGAAGGCGTCGATTCATATGTCCCGTATGCCGGCAGCCTGCGCGACAACGTTCGGCTAACCTTGAGTAAGGTCAAATCCACCATGTGCAACTGCGGCGCTCTTTCAATATCCGAATTACAGCAAAAGGCGCGGCTGACAGTGGTTTCCGCCACTTCTATCGTCGAAGGCGGTGCCCACGATGTCGTTTTGAAGAATAAAGAGGTTGACCGGGAGAACTAACTTGCCTGACGCACCCTCAACCGTTATCCGCCCGAAAACTGCCTTTCTTTGTGATGTATAGGATCCCCCTATCTCTGCAAATGCTGCCCCCACCGAAAGTGTAGTTCTGAAAACAGTTTTCACCCAACCTCGTTTGAGAGGCTAAACCTTCCCTTGTAGTACTTGCGACCACCATATGCCCGCAAACGCTGCCCCCCCGCTGAAAACATAGTCCTCAAAACAGTTTTTGCCCGCTCTAAGCTTAGGGAAGTAAAACCCTTCCTTCAACAGAGCAGCGCGGTTTTAAAATCCGCGCGACAGTCCGATTGTTTCTATGATTGTAGCAACGCCAAAAGCTGCACAGATCATATTATGAACGGATGAATGGAGATGAATGTTCTTGTTGCAAATCCGAATGAACCAACGCAAAAAAACGATAAAGCCGGTTCAGTTTATCTGCCTGAGCTTTTTTCTGATTATACTGTTGGGAACGTTCTTGCTAATGCTGCCGTTTTCTTCGGCAACTCATACCTTTACCCCTTTTACCGACTCTTTGTTTACTGCCACTTCCGCCACCTGCGTCACCGGTCTTTCTGTGTATGACACTTATACCCACTGGTCGCCTGCGGGACAGGGAATCATTTTGTTGCTAATCCAAGTCGGCGGATTGGGATTTGTCACATTTTCGACCAGCGTTGTCCTTTCTCTTCGGGGGCGTTTGGGTCTTCATGACATGCGCCTTGCCCGCGAACAGGTCAGTTTGCAAAACTTAGGCGACATAGAGCAGCTTTTCACCAATATCCTTCGCGTAACTGTCATCTGCGAAGGACTCGGCGCCCTACTGCTATGCATTCCCTTTGTCTCCCGTTTCGGAGCGTCCGGCATCTGGATGGCGGTGTTTACCGCCGTCTCCTCTTACTGCAATGCCGGTTTTGATATCTTCGGATTTATCTCGCCCAATTGCAGCATTACGCCTTTCCTTGGCGACTGGATTGTGATGACCGTTGTCCCCGCCCTCATTATCTTGGGCGGAATCGGTTTTGTGGTTTTTCAAGATATCTTCACCTGCCGGAAACGAAAGAAAGGCGCCCATCATCTTTCCACCTATTCCAAGGTGGTTCTCGTCATGTCGGGCATTTTAATTCTGTTCGGCTTCTTTTCCATTCTTGGAATCGAATGGAATCAGACCCTTGCCGAGCTTCCTTTCGGCGAAAAGGTAAGCGCCGCCTTTTTCAGCTCTGTCACTGCCAGAACCGCCGGCTACAGCGCAATCAATTATCTGGCCGCCTCCCCGCTGACAAAAATCGTGACCATATTGCTGATGTTTATCGGCGCCTCCCCTGTTTCAACAGGCGGCGGTATCAAGACGACAACCGTGGTTGTCCTGGTTATGACGATGCTGAGCGTACTCCGAGGACAAGAAGACACTATTGTCGCCGGTCACCGAATCAAAAAGGCTGTTGTTTATAAGGCGCTGTCTCTGACCGTGCTTTCAACCACCCTGGTCGCAGCAGCCACAACATTTTTGTGCTTCACCGAGCCGGGTAACTCTTTTCTGAACCTTGCTGTTGTGGTAGTATCAGCTTTTTCTACCACCGGATTGACAACCATCGACCTGGGAAGTATCCACACGATCTCCAAACTGACTCTTTGCATGCTGATGTATATTGGTCGCGTTGGGCCGTTTTCCTTTATTTTGACCCTCCGCCTACGAAACAAACGAATCGACAAACAAGTCACCCTTCCCGAAGCAGATCTGATCGTCGGATAACAAAGCGTCTGCAAAAGCACAATAAATTTCTGAGAAAATGGCTGCCGCATCGAAATAGATGCAGCAGCCATTTCAATTAAAAAAACAGACGCCTGATCCGATATCAGGCGCCTGCCGATGAAATGATAGAATACGAAACAAAAAGAGTCCTTTACCGTCTCCGGGAATAAGAGCCGCGTTTTCCTTCCATATTCCTCTTAATATCCGACATTTTTTCCTCGCTGTTCTGTTTAAAACGCGCCAGCATATCCTCAAAACTGGCTGGTTCTTCCTTCTTTTGCGCACCGCGATAGGTAGACGGCTTGTTTGAATTCCGCTTCTTAGAATGAGACGAGGGATGTTGCGCGTTTGCCGATTGAGGCAACGCCTGTTTGATGGAAAGGGAAACCTTGTTGCCATCAATGCTTAACACCTTGACTTTTACCGTCTCTCCCTCTTTCACATAGTCTGAGACTTCCTTGACATACTCGTTTGAAATTTCCGAAATATGTACCAGCCCGGTCAGCTCAGAGCTCAGCTCAACAAAGGCTCCGAATCGGGTAATACTGACTACTTTTCCTTCTATAATGTTTCCTACTTCAAGCTGCATAAAGCGCTTACAGCCTCCTTTAAATTCATAACTAACTTGGTTTATTCGCCTGCAACGTCCACAAAAACGCGTTCAAAAGGGGAAACGTATCCCAACTGCTCCCGTGCAACCTCTTCGATATACTCGTCTGTAACTCCCTCGTCCAATTGCTGCTGCATCTGCTCGTTTTCCGCTGACAATTCGGAAGTCTGAGTTTCTAAAGAAACAAGTTGTTGCTGCTTTTGAGAGATGGAGTTTTGGAGCGAAATCAGCTGTATCACAACAATAGCGGTCAAGAGAATGAGCGCCAATTTAAACAGCCGCGCTTTTGTCTTTTTTTTGATTCTTATTGTTTTCATTTCGTTTTCCTCGATTCCTTTGCCGAGTCCGTTTGGAAAGGTGAGAGAAGTGTGGTTGTGTTTTCTTTTGATGATGGTTTCTATTATACAATAAATTAGGCAAAGAAGGCAAGTGTTTTTTTATCATTTTCAAAAATATTTTCAACTTTTCGGCGAACCGCCGAAAAAGAGGACGGAGCTTCTGAAAAAACCAACGAAAAACGATTCGAAACGGCAAAAATAGAAAGGAAATGAGCGTTTGTAAAAATCGGATTACCTGTCTTGCGACTCGTATGACGAGCGCTCCAATGGTAAGATGATATAACAAAAAGCCCACGGCTTCGCCCACCGGGATAAAAAACCGGAACGCGCCGCCGGTAAATATCTGCAAAAACACCAAGGTGACGATGATACAGATCAGCGCAAAAAACAAATCCTCCACAATGATTCCGATCTTCCCTGGAGGACGCGCCACCCGCAGAATCCGAAACACATCGTAACAAACGCCCAAAACCGCCCCGGCAAGGATGGCATAGAAAAAAAGCAGTGTTGAGGGAGCCAGCGCCATATACATCAGTGAAACAGTTTTTGGAGGAACCCGGAAGCAGTTCGTTTTTCCTCATCTGAATAGCCCAAAGAATCGATCATACCGCTTACAATCAATTCCCCGGTTTCGTTGTTAAATTTGTCAATGTGCAAATCCGACCCTTTGATGGTAAGCAGTCCAAGCTCGGTAAACACGGCAACGATGTGCTCGTCAAAGCTGTCGACATCGTGTACGCCGGAAACCGAGAGAGCACGGCGGTTTTCCAAGATCAGGTTATGCACGGATTTTGTTTTTTTCTCTTCAATCATATTTTAGTCCTCCTCACTGCGTTACATCACAACGTATGCGAAAAAAACCAGAAATATG
The DNA here is from genome assembly GCA_934408835.1 of uncultured Oscillospiraceae bacterium. Taxonomy (GTDB): domain Bacteria; phylum Bacillota; class Clostridia; order Oscillospirales; family Ruminococcaceae; genus CAKRVU01. The sequence continues at coordinate 15,511 of CAKRVU010000006.1, forward strand.
CTTGAGATTTTGTTTTAAGAAGAGAGCATGCAGTACTGCGAAACCGCTTCCCCCTTCGGCACATGCTCGTTGATTTGCAATACCTCAACGCAAACGGTCCGACTGCCCAGCTGTATCGTGATTTGATCGCCGATTTTCACTTCGTAAGAAGCGCGCGCCGGTTTGCCTGATACCAGCACACGACCGCTGTCGCACGCCTCTTTGGCAACTGTTCGCCGTTTGATTAGTCTTGTGACTTTCAGATATTTGTCCAGCCGCATAGCGTATCTCCTTTCTGAACCCTAGAAATTTGTCGCATTTTGAATGGTTTAAACAAGATAGAAAAATCGCCGGCAACCTCTGCCGACGAAGCCTTTTTATTTTGAAACAGCGTCTTTTAGACTTTTTCCTGCTTTAAATGCCGGAACAATGCTGGCCGGAATGGCAATCGGCTCGCCGTTGGAAGGATTTCTTCCCTCGCGCGCTTTTCTTTCCCGCGGCTCAAAGGTTCCAAACCCTACGATCTGTACCCGATCGCCGGCTGCAAGCGCTTCAGTGATCGAATCCAACAGTGCGGAAATCGCTTTTTCAGAATCTTTCTTGGAAAGATCGGTTTTTTCAGCTACTGTGTTGATTAAATCTGTTTTTGTCATTATAACATACCTCCAAAATATTTGTTCAACATTTTATTCATACAGGAGAATTTCTCCATGAATGACAAAGAAATCAGCGGCGTTTTGAATCCGTCTGCTTCCAAAGGGAAACGACCGTATCTGCCGAAAGGTTTGTTCCTGATTGTCTGCACAATTCCTCCAGACGAGCAAAACGCTCGATAAAAAGCGAATCGGAATCGGTCAATAACTGCTCCGGATCCAAGCTCCATTTTCGGCAAAGCGCCACAATATGAAACAAAAGTCCCGCCAACAGTTTTTCTCTCTGCGCCGCGTCCGAAGCTGCTTGAAGCTGTCGGCATTCTTCTGCTATTTCCTCTTTGAGCGTCGTTTCAGTAAAAGGGTCAAAGCCCGCCTTTGCCGCCCTGCTTTGCAGTTTTTCTGTTTTCATTAAAGCCGGTAACGCCGGAACACTTCGCAAACTTTCCGTTACAGAAGCTTGTCCTTTGGTCTTCCGCTTAATCGCTTCCCAGTTTTGCAAAACAACTTCGGGATTGTCCGCTACAGCTTCCTCGCCAAAGACATGCGGATGCCGCACAATCAGCTTGCGGCAAACACCGTCGCAAACATCGTCGAAAGTAAAGCGACCGACCTCCTGCTCCAGCTGAGCGTGAAAGACCACTTGCATTAGCAAATCGCCCAATTCTTCCTTTAAAAGCTGCGTATCCTCCAGATCGATGGCTTCCGCAACCTCGTACGCTTCTTCTATTACGTTTCGGCGGATACTGCGATGATCTTGTCTGCGATCCCAAGGACATCCGCCTTCTCCTCTGAGAATTTGGATGATCTCCAAAAGATCCGCAATCGTATAATTTGATTTTTCCGGGAAATCCATAAAAACACCTCTGAGCGCTTTCTTATCTTACCCTATTATCATTTCTTTTTCAAGGGATAATTTGTTTTATTTAGGATTTTGAAACATTTTTTTGTTGAAATAAAGTCAAACAGGTTGTTTTTCGAAAAAAGCTTGAAAAAAGCGGAAAAATCCTTTATAATAAAGCGTATACAAAAAAGTATTATCATTTCTGTGTTTGTAATTAGGAGTTGATATTTATGGGTCAATTTGATCAACTGGCGAAAAAGGCAAGGTCAGCCGCAGACGCCGCCGGAAAAAAAACAGGGGAGCTTGTTGAACTTTCCAAATTAAAGCTGGCGACCGGTCAGCTGCGCTCTCAAATCAAAGAGAAAGAGGGGGATCTCGGCAACGCGGTGTACCACATGCACAAAGAAGGATACCAGAATCCAGAATTTGTCAACGCGGTGGTCGCCCAAATTGATGAATTGACGCAGCAGCTGGAAACCCTTCAGGAGAAGATTGCACGCTTGAAAAAGACCGTCAAATGCCCTTGCTGCGGCGCGTCCAATCCGATCCAGTCCTCTTATTGTGGACAGTGCGGCTGCGCGCTGCAAAAGCCGGAGGAGGACGCAGCGGACGAACCGTCTGATTCTGACGAAGACGAAATATAAAATAAAGAAGCAGGTCGGAATCCGCCCTGCTTTTTTCTCGGGGCGATCGGCATTTTCCCTGCTTCTTCCAAAAAATGATTGGTCTTAGAATCATGTCGGTATCAAAAAACACGATGCGTAAAAAGACTGAGCACAAGCCGCTTTTCAAGTCAGGCACCACGCTTCCTTTTAGGAGAAATCATAAACTCCAGTCAATCGGCGTTTCTCCTGCCCCTTCCAAAAACTGATTGGTCTTGGAAAAATGACGGCATCCAAAAAAACCGCGGTGTGCAGAAAGAGGGCTGGGGTGTGGCGCTTTTAAAATCAAATGATGCTCCGCGATCAAAAGTCGCTGCTTTTGCCCTGCATTGGCTCCCCACAGCAGAAACACCAGCGGCGTTTCCCGTTGGTTCAGAAGGGAAATAATCCGGTCAGTCAAAATTTGCCATCCTATTCCGGCATGACTGTTCGGCTGCCCCCGCCGAACGGTGAGCACTGTATTGAGGAGAAGTACCCCCTGCTCTGCCCATTTGGTCAGATCGCCGTGCGAGGGCGGCGAGATTCCCAAATCGTTTTTCTGTTCCTCAAAGATGTTTTTCAGAGACGGCGGAGGCGGAACCGGCTTCCGAACCGAGAAGGAAAGCCCATGCGCCTGCCCGGGTCCGTGATAAGGATCCTGCCCAAGAATGACCGCCTTGACGCTGTGGTAGGGGGTATACTTGAGAGCGTTGAAAATGTCGTACATATCCGGATATACCGTTTGCGTGCGATACTCATGCGCCAGAATCCGCCGAAGTTTTTGATAGTATTCCTGTTTCCATTCGGGAGCCAAAAGCTCGTCCCAGTCATTTCCGATTTCTACCATAATAAAAACCTTTCTTTATTAAATAATAAATTTTGTTGTTAAGGGTGATGTTTAT
>CAKRVU010000007.1 GCA_934408835.1 uncultured Oscillospiraceae bacterium
GTCAGTTTTCGGATTCTGTCATTTTATCCCACAACCTTCACTTTTTTGGAATCGGTGAATCAAAAGTAGACGAAATATTATCCGATCTTCTGTCGCAGCAGAATCCAACAATCGGTCTGTATGCCAAAGAAGGCGAGGTGCGCGCAAGGGTTTCCGCCAAAGCTGCAACTGCTGCCGAATGTGAAGAACTTTTAACCCCGATTGTTCACCAAATCCAACAACGGCTGGGCAATTTTTTATATGGTATTGACTGCGAATCGTTAGAACGCGCCGTTGTAATGGCAGCCTTGTCAAAAGGGAAGGAAATTGCTGTTGCGGAAAGCTGCACCGGCGGAATGATCGCTTCAAAAATCACATCTGTCCCCGGAGCAAGCAACTGCTTCCGGTGCGGAATTGTGTCCTACAGTAATCAAATCAAACAGAATGTCCTTGGCGTAACTGAATCTGCCCTTCTCCACCATGGCGCTGTCAGCCCACAAGTAGCAGAAGAAATGGCTTCCCGCGTCCGAATCATCGCCAACGCCGATATCGGTATCAGCACTACCGGGATCGCCGGTCCCTCCGGCGGTTCCGAACAAAAACCGGTTGGTCTGGTTTATGTCGGTATAGCAACGCCGTCCGGCTGTAAAAGCTATCGGCTTCTCCTCTCCCGCGGGTTGCCGGATGAACGGGAATCCATTCGTCTACGCAGTTCTCTGTTCGCCCTAAACGCCGCACGGCTGGCGCTAGAAACACTGTAAATCGCAAAGCAAATACCATTTATCAAGGAGAACTTTTATGAAAAAAAACTGCTTACTCATCCGCTTTCTTAAATGGCTTTTCCCCTGGAAGGGAGATAGCGCCGGAGAGGTTGTGCGCAAACTGGTTTTTCTTCTTGCAACAATTGTGTTTCTCTCCTCCGTTGGCTATCTTTCTTATTACTTTTATCAGCGTTACCAATCCGCTCAAACTGCAACCGAAATCTCTCAAATCTATCACCAAGAAGGTGCTGTCGGTCCGAATGCTCCACTTCCCCCCGGATACCAGGAAAAATTTCGCTCGCTTTATACAATCAATCCCGACGTCAAAGGCTGGATTACCATTCCCGGTACTACCATTGACTATCCCGTATTGCAAAGCAGCGACAACAATGATTATCTGCGCAAAAACCTCTATCGAGGATACGATGTAAACGGAACCCCGTTTCTCGATTACCGCGATGTTATTTCACCTGAAGAACAATCGGATAATCTAATCATCTACGGACATCATATGAAATTCGACGGCGTTTTCGGCGTCCTGATTCATTACAACGACCTCTCTTTTTATCAGGAGCACCCGACTATCACCTTTGACTCTGTTTATCAGGATATGCAGTGGAAAGTCCTGGCAGGTTTTTATGTCAATACCCGTCCGCAGGACGACAACGGTTATGTTTTCGACTATCAAAATTATATTGATTTAAGTGATCCAGAGCGATTCAATGATTATATTGATCAAGTTACCAAACGATCGGTGATAACAACGAATGTCGACGTACAATATGGTGACAAGCTACTCACCCTTTCTACTTGTGCCGACGAATTCAAGGGCGGTCGATTTGTCGTTGTAGCGCGACTGGTTCGCCCGGGAGAAGACCCTACCCCAGATGTGTCTCAGGCAACATATAACCCCGCTCCTGTGTATCCTGAAATTTGGTATCAACTGTATCCAAATACTCCCAGACCTTCTTCCAAGTAGCGCTCCTCAAAGGTTCCAATCGATCGGATCAACTGATTTTGATTCCTTCAATATCACAATCATATTATTGATTAAATGCGGGCATTTCGGGGCACAATTCCATTGGAGGGATTGTGTATGAACCAAAATGTCCGCACTTGTTTTTTATCTTTTTTTCTTACATTCTTGCTTCTATTTCCATGCAGTATGATAATAACCAACCTGATCGTACAAAACTCCGAGCCGAACACCTCCGAGCAGGTAAACGAAACGATGAACTATCAACCGACAAAGGAGGAAGATTTAACAATCCTCATCACCGTGACGCCCGGTCGTCCTGAACCCGCCGACGTGTTTTGCTTACTCCGAATTAGTCCGCATGACAACAGCGTCTCCCTTTCCCTCCTGCCAAACGAGCTAACCTCAACCCTAGGGAGCAAAATGGGGACGCTGGAAGAATTATATGACTACGGCGGGATTGACGGCGCACGAGAAGCAGTGGAAAACCTGTTCTTTATCGAAATTGACCGAACTGTACAATTTGACAATGAAGGACTTTCCGCTGTGATTGATTATCTCGGAGGCGTTCCATTCACTATGCCGGAAGCGCTCTCCTTTTCTGAAGAAGACGCTCCTATTACTATCCCGGCAGGCAGACAGCTGATTGACGGCGCACGATTCTGCACCCTCTTGCGAAGCGATTACGCCCTCCCGCTCCTTGTCGCCCTGGCACAGGAACGGTTAACCCCACAGTTGGATCTGAAAGCATTGATAAGTTTCCTGGACGAAGAAAGTGTCAGCACCCTGACAGCCTATGACGCAGCGTCTCATCAGGCCGGGTGGGAACAGATGATCCGAATGCAAAACGCCACTCTGATTTCACCGCCCATTCAAACGGAAAACTATCAAGGACGGGAACGAATTACTCAGGAATGCCGCACAGCTTACCAAGAAGCATATGAATAGCCCCATCTTCAAAATGTGAAGCGAACACCTCATCCACGTCGACGTTGTATTGCTGCCCTATTTTTCAATTTTCGGATTCCATGAGGAAGAAACCGTATTTTTCCTTCACCCGCAGCATAGCACGGTAAAGCAACGGTCCAAAGCACGCTAAAAAGAATGCTGTTCCCAGACCATGTAACATATCATATGGTATTCCGGCAAGATAAACGGCAAACACGGCACTCCAAGAAAACTGCGACAAAATCCCCGAAAAGATCACAGTGGATAGATTCATGAGACCTCCGTAAAGAATCACAGTTGCAAAAAATCCAAACAAAGTCATAGGAATTCTTTTGGGCGGAAGGGAAATGCGGATTTTTTGATAAAACAGCAGTCCCGCCAGCAATCCCATCAGCCCCCAACCTGCCATCTGCCAAGGCGTCCATGCCCCTTGACCATAGAAAAAGTTGACTCCGAACCGTGCCAGCATTCCAACAAAGCAACCCATCTCCGGACCAAATCCAATCCCGCACAAAATCACCATGGCTGTTCCCGCCTGAAAGGGTATCATTGTAATACTCATTAAATTTGCCACAATGGTAAGCGCCGTTAAAACTGCCAGCAACGCAATTTCTGACGGCTGCGGACTTCTCCACTCCCAATGCAATACAAAAGCCGCCATTGGGAGAACCAATAAAACTGCACTCATCGCCCAATAAGCAGAGTCCCCCAATAAAAAATTGGCTCCCCAAATCATGACTGGCAACAAGATACAGACAACAATTACAAAAAAGACCATCCGTTTTGTTATGTTTTTTGTTTTCGACATTCCGTACAAACCTCCTCCACTGTAATAGCGCCGGGAAACAGCTCTCGCCCAACCTTTCCGGCGATGGTTGTATAAAAATAATTGTGACCAAAAAAATGATGGGGATCGCAAACCGAATGCATCCTTCCATCAAACAGCAGTCCGCAAAGATCTGCTGTCTCCCCGCAAAACTCCAAATCATGGGTAACAAACAAGATAGTGTTGCCAGCGTCCCGATACTCTCTCATCGACCGCCGCAGCTCTTTCTTTGCCCTAGCGTCCAATCCACTCGTCGGTTCGTCCAACAATAAAATCCGTGGCTTTCCGGCAATCACCTTCTGAAACGCCACCCTTTGCTGCTCACCGCCACTCAAGTCATAGGGATGAGCGTTCCTTCGTTCCCACATTCTGTTTGTTCGCAAAAATTTCTCCGCATCTTCTTCAGAAATGCTGTCACATAACTCCTCCCAAACGGTTGTGCGGGTAAACAACAATTGCGGATTTTGTGGCAGGACGCTCACCCACTCAGGGCAAATCGAACTCGTATATTTTTGCAGCTTCTTTCCATATAACAGTACTTGCCCGCGGTAAGGAGATTGCTCCCCCATCAACAAACGCAGCAAAGTGGATTTTCCCCCGCTGTTCGGACCAGTCACTGCAAAAATGCAGCCTTGTGGAACCGAAAAGGTGCATTCTGACAGGACATCCTTTTCCTGTCGCTGATAACGGAAGAATACCCTCTTGACCTCCAGCGCTGCAACTCCTGGTTTAGACAGCGATTTTACCGGCATATCTGTCTCCGCATTTCTGTCAGCCGGAGCAAAACGCTTTCTCAGCCAGTTCTGTCCTTCTGTTACCGTAAAAGGAAACTCCCGTCTTTCCCCCAGCGCCCCTGAAATCCGGGTGGCAGTTGGCAATCCGTCCATTAAATCTTGCCGATAAGAGACGCATTCTTTTGCCGTTTGAGTCGGCGTACCATAAAACAAAAGCCTCCCCCGTTCCAAAAATGCAACCTGCTGCGCCAATCCAAAAAGCTCTTCCGTACAGTGTTCCGTAATCACCATTGCCGTATGAAATTCTCGATGAAGCCGAAGTAATGTATCATAAAAACGGGCGGCCGCAATGGGATCAAGCTGGGACGTTGGCTCGTCCAACAGCAATAACTTCGGTCTTACAATCATAAGAGCCGCCAAATTCAAAAGCTGCTTTTGACCGCCGGACAATTTCCAAACCGGTTGTTCCATCCATCGTTCTATTCCAAAAAAAGTAGCCGTCTCCGCGATACGCCGTTCCATTTCCCCCTGCGGCAAATTCAAACCTTCCAAGCCCAAAGAAAGCTCCTGCCAAACCAACTCGCACACCAGCTGTTCTTCTGGATTTTGAAACAGATATCCGATTTCGGAAGCGCTTCTTTTGGAATCAATCGTAGAAATGATATCCCCTTGATACCGAATTTCACCGCTGCTTTTCCCCCTAGCGGCCAACTCAGGTTTCATCTGCCTCAAAATCGTTGTCTTTCCGCTGCCGCTTTCTCCGCACAGCAGCAGCAATTCAGATGGTCTCAACGTCAGTGAAATATCTTTTAAAACCGGTTCTTTCTCTGTGGCATGACAAAAAGAAAATTGTTTTATCTGTAGTATATCCATCGCATTTCCTCCCAAAGTTTCTCCACAAACGGCAATAAAAGCAATACCACTTGAGCTGCTAATGCAATTTTGACCCCTCGATCAAATGGAATGAATACGGTCGGATAAAATTGTGCTTGTCCCGCAATCCAAAGTCCTGTTGCAGCAATACCTCCGAAAAACAAAACAAGCACAAGAAGGACGGCGTCCGAAGTGGTAAATGAATACCTATAATAATGATTACACCGAGAGGCTCCATATCCTCTGGCAAGCAAAACATTGGCGGTATGTACCGATTGTTCGAGCGCCCATGGCGTCAGCACCGTCAACAAGGACGCCGTCTCTTTCCCCCGCTGAAAAATTCCGCCTTTTGACTGCATACGCCCAATCCCATATTGCGCTACCTTGATTTCCTCCGCTTTTTGCCGAAACAATGGTAAAAACCGAAGCAGAGTCCGCAAAAGCAAACAAAGGGAAGGCAGCCGGTTCCCCATCAAATATTGAAGCTTTTGAGCTGTAATTACCTGAACACAAGTCACAATCCAAAGAGTAACCGTTGCCAAAAGAATGGCGTTGCACGCTCCGTATAACACCGCCTCCCATGTCACGGAAACGCCAAACAGAGAAAACAACAGCGTATCCCCTTCATGCACAAATAGCGGATTGAGCAACAGAATGAATGCAAATAATGGCGTCATCCACAATAGAATCTTCAGTTGTCTGAGTCCACCTGATAACAGCCGATATCCCATAGCCGCCAGCAAAGACGTCACCAAAAACGCCGGATGTAAGCTCGAAATTGTCAAAATTAGAACAATACTGAAATAACAAACCAACAGCGCCGGATGCTGATCAAAAAATCCTCCTTTCAACCAACCACTCCCATCTTTTTATCAAAAGAAAATACAGACCACCCATCGGCAGTCTGTATCACACAAAAACATATATAATACTTCAGGTTCCAGTTGTATGTTTTTTGCATTCTTTCCCACCGAAAGCGCATATCAAACGAACCGACCTGGTATCCTGACTTGAAATCCTCTCCCACCTGTCTCCTTCCCAAGGGAAATCCCTCAGTGGAGTATTAAACCATCAAACACAGGCAAAATCCTTCTTACAGTAGCGGGGGCTGTCACAGATTTACACTGTGTTCCCAGCAATCAATTCTATAAATAGGATATCAGAAAAACATCTATCTGTCAACCATTTTGACGAATTTTCACGACAACAGGATTTTTTACATGCCATTGTCATCGGCAAACAAATTTTCTTCGCCGTCAGAATCTTCCGGAAGGGACGGCATCTTTTTGGAACCAAAAACATCGCGTGAAAACACCAATCCCACCAAAATAGGAAGGTAAAAGGTCAGTAATCTCCACAGTAAAATAGCAATATTAATTTGATGCGAAGGAAACACAGTGCCAAACAGCATATAAAAACTCAATTCAGCTCCGCCCGTTGCTCCCGGCAGCGGAATGAACGCACTGCTCATTTGCACACAGGCAGCACCTGCAATCATTGTAAAAATCAAATTTGACGTTAACGAAACACCAAATGACGCTGCAATCATCACCGGAACTGAAAAAAAAGCAAGTAATTGTAAAAACGTAAAACCAAACATTTGAACCAATATCGCTTTATGGGTTTTGATTGCCAAAAAGCCTTGATGAAATTTTTCTACCTCGCGGTCCACAACAGCCAATTGCCTGTCTAAATGTTTGACGATACGGATGAACGCCAAAAACCTCATCAAAGAATGCATCATTACGAGTGCGATTTTTTGATAAAAGCCAATCAGGAGAAGCATAACGGTAACAATTGCATTGATTGTAAACCCAAACAGAATGAGATACTGAAAGCCTTGGATGTTTACTGCAAACTCCTGATATTTCAAAATCAGCACCATAGTAGAGAAAATGGTTAGTGCAATTTGGTATGTAATAAACCGAATCATCAGCGCGCTGCTGGACGAACCAACACTGATTCCGATTCGGTCCATATAATAAGCCTGCATAGGCTGTCCGCCGCTGGAGGATGGTGTAATACAATTAAAAAATTGTCCTATCATACATGTTTTGGCAGACTGCCGCGCCGTCATTTTAGGACCAAAGAAACCAACTGCACGGTTGAGTACAGTACCCTCGCAAAACCAGTACAACAACATACAGCCAATTCCGAAAAAAATCCAAATCGGATTTGCCGACGACAACACTGTCAGTATGTTGTCCAATCCATCTACTAACAGGACATATCCCATCATCAAAATTACCGATAAGATAATAATGGTGCCATTTATGATTTTCGACTTTCTGCTCATAAGTATGCTTCTCCTAACGATCGTTGGTATATTGGTCTGTCTGCGCAATATACCAGCAATTTATTTGAGCTATTTATCCATGTATCCCTTTTTCTGTTTCCGCTTTTCAGCCGTTGCGTCTAATGATAACATTTTTGTCACTTGTCTATTTTTCGTCGAAGGAAGCTGCCGACTTCCAGTTTGGTCGGATATGGCATTCGGAATTTCATTGTAGCATGCGGCACACTCTCAACCGGTTTGCCCTCATCGTTCAAAAGTTCGACCACCGAATAGTGGATGGGTAATTGCCCAGGAACCAAAATTTCTAACTGATCGCCAACACCAAATTTATTCCTCTGTTCGCAATATAAGTACCCGTCCTTCCAATCCCTGACAATCCCAACAACGTCATAGCTTCGTACATAGCCGCCATTTTCATAAAACTGTCCGTTTTCAGGAGGTCCAAACAAAAAGCCGGTATGGTAATGTCTGTGGCTGACTTTTGTCACCTCATCGAGAAGCCAAGGCGGAAGAGGTTCCCCGCTAGGAGCAGAACGGAACTGTTCCAATGCCATCCGATAAGCATTGGTAATGACAGCGACATAGTAGGACGACTTCCCGCGTCCTTCAATTTTCAGACTGGTCACACCCGCTTTGATCAGTTGATCAAGATGCTCTATCAAACACAAATCCTTTGCATTTAAAATATAACTTCCGTACTCATCCTGAGCAATTGGAAAATATTGACCCGGCTTTCTCTCTTCCATCAAATGGTACGACCACCGGCAAGGCTGGGAACAGGCGCCGCGATTCGCGTCCCGATGAGTCAAATACTGAGAGAGCAAACAACGCCCTGATATCGACATGCACATCGAGCCATGAACAAACACCTCCAGCTCCAAATCGGGATTTGTATGTTCCCGAATTTGACAAATCTCATTCAGAGAAAGCTCTCTGGCTAAAACTACCCGTTTCACTCCAAGATCGAAAAGCGCATTTGCCGTTTGATAGTTCATAATTCCAGTCTGCGTTGAAGCGTGTAATTCAAGATCCGGAAATTGTTTTCTTGCCTGAAACAATAGCCCAAGATCACTCATAATACATGCGTCAATGCCAGAAGCTACAGCGGATTCCAAAAATTCAGAGAACTGCTCTGACTCCTCGCTGGTCGGCACAATATTACAGGTTAAATAAACACGAACACCTTTAGAGTGTGCGAAATCAACCGCTTGAGTCAACAGCGGAAACGAAAAAGAGGCGGCAGAGGCGCGCATCCCAAAGGCGGTTCCGCCTAAATAAACAGCGTCCGCTCCATACCGAACAGCAGCGTAAAAACTTTCTAGGTCGCCGGCCGGAGCCAGCAATTCACAATCAGCACGTTTCATGATTCTGCCAAACCCGCCCTTATCAAATTCTGATTATGCTCCTCCAACGTCGTTGCATAATAACATTCCTTGGTTTGCGTATTGGCGCAAAAATATAAATAATCAGAGTCTGCCGGAAATAACGCCGCCTCAATGGCGTCCATTCCGGGACTGCAAATCGGACCCGGCGGTAATCCGGTAGAAAGGTAGGTATTATATGCCTCCGCCTGTTTCGATGACGCTCCTCCTTGCTGCTCCAATTGCTGCGCATACTTCAGGGTTGGATCACATTGCAATTTCGGGTAGTCCTCCGCAACATTCAAGCGATTATGCAAAACAGAGGAAATGAGCGACATATCTTCTTGCGTCCCCGCTTCTGCTTGAATAATAGAAGCCATCGTCATAATTTCATCCAGAGAATAACCGGATTCCTGAATCTGTGGCATCACAGAAGCCAGCTTCTGATCAGTTGTTCCAAGCATCATTTGAGCTATTTCTTCCGGCGTAGCGTCTTTTTCAATAGAATAGGTTGCCGGAAACAGATATCCTTCCATAGCGTAATAATGATTGTTTAGTTCCTGATCAGACAGATCCCCAGCAAACGAGTACTCCGAATAGATTGCAGCATCATTCACAGCGGCAATAAAATCCTCGGCAGTACAAATCGACTGATTTTCCAAAGAAGCCGCTATATCCAAAAGATCCTGCCCTTCCGGTATAGGAAATGAAAAAAGTCCAAGGTTTTTTGATGGATCCTTTAATGTACTCAAAATCGTATTGTAATCTGTACTCTGATTGAGTTGATAGATTCCAGGATACAACTGCGACTCCATTCCCTGTTGCTTGACGTAAATTTGAAACAGCTTGGAAAAATGAATTACGCCATTTTGTTCCAGTGAATCTGCGATTTGAGATACTGTTTCCCCAGAAGAAATCTCAATTTCTACCGGTTCCCCTTCTTTGGTAAAAAGCCCATAAATATCATTCGCACCCAAAAGCGCTAAGGTTCCAACAAAAAGGACGCACACAGCTGCAACTACTGCGATAATCCATCTGGTTGGATGTTTTTGAGAAGGTTGCTTGTGAAAATGAAATTCTAAAACCTCATCTGTAGATTCCCCATCCTCATCCGCTTCATTGCGTTGTTCCATCACATGACGGAGAAAAGTGAACGAATGCTCTTGCGTTTCTTTTGTTTGATCTACAGTAACAGAATCCTTTTCTGATTCAGAAAGGGGTTGATCTGCATTTGCCTTTTCGTTCAGTTCAGACCCTTGATCACTTTCTCCTGCTTTTGAACAGGTTGTTTCCTTTTTCATAATACGTCCTTTCTATTTCCTATGATAAGGCAAAAATGTTTTACTGAATTTATCAGTCGCCAACAGATGGACTGCCTGATCATATTTTCCATGAGGTAATTGATTCTTAAGGCAATCGGTATAACAGATGCCCACCCGAAATCCCTGATAGTGCTTTAAAAAACGGTCGTAATATCCCTTTCCGTAGCCCAATCTATATCCATACATATCAAAGGCGAGTCCCGGAACAATACAAATAGAATTTCGAAAATACCGGATCACCTTACAATATGTTTTAGGCTCCATGACTGAAAACGTGCCTTTTTTCAGGTCACGCAAGGAATGGATTCTACAAAACTCCATTTGAATTTGATCGGGAATACAACGAGGAACCACGACCTGTTTTTGATCTCTCAAGGCTTGTTGTATGATTCGGCGAGTATCCACCTCGATAGGGGTGGATACAAAGGTGAGCAACATCCTGCAATGCTGATACTGAGGCAATCCTGTCAATCGCCAGAAGATGGCCGCGTCTTTCTTCTTTTTTTCTTCAAATGAAAAATTTCGGCGTATCTGTTTACTCTCTTCCCGTAACCGATTTTTTAAAGGGCGAACGTCCGGCGTCACCATTGTACCTGGCTTGCAATTTCTTCCGCCTTTTTCTTTCCGACCAATAATTCGATGAGTGCAAATGAAAATGGCTGCGCCGCTCCCGCTCCAATTGCCGTAACAACCGTCTCATCTACCACTACGGGTGTATCCATTATTTGAGCCCCTTTTAATTTCGACTCAAACCCGGGATAACAAACGGCGCGCTTGCCGTTTAATAACCCCAACTCCCCTAAAATACTGGGAGCTGCGCAAATTGCGGCAATTTTTTTGTGGTCTTCCATCCCTTGAAGGAGCAAACGTTTGACTTTTTCATTTTTTGCAAGATTCTGTGTACCCTGCAAACCACCGGGCAAAATCAGCATCTCAAACGGAAATGTTTCGGGAAGCTCTTCTAACATACAATCGGATTGTACCGCGATTCCATGGGCTCCGACCGGCATCTTGGTTCCAATTCCAACCGATGTCACCGGAATCTCGGCTCTCCTCAAATAATCCAAAGGAGTCAACGCTTCTACTTCTTCAAAACCGTCTGCCAAAAACAAATAAACCACAAAAACACATCCTCTCATTTAATCTAACATGGTGTTCATATATACCGAGTCCAAAGCGGCTGAAAAGGAGCGCAGCGGACGAAACAAGCCGTATAACCGTTGGGTTCCCTTCCGCGCAACAGTTGCGGTCTCCACCTGATAATACCGGCAAATGGCGTCAACATCCGAATCTAACGTTTCATCATCCGAAGAAATTTCCTGGATTAGCAGCTCCGTATGATCCGAAAGATAGCAAATTGCATAGCGATCCCCTACGGATAATACACTCCCGCCTCCTGCCAGCGTCTGGCGATAAAGGCACGAGCAGAAAGAAGGGCTGTGCAATATGCCGTTTGAAAAGGTTTCTTCATATTGCAGTTTTTTCTTTTGGAATTTCTCCTCAGAGCAGGACGACACCTGATGCTCCGTTTCATTGCCTTGCGCCTTTTTCATCGCAATCAAATCGCGATATACCGGAAGAACAAATCCCTGTTTTTGATAGAAAGAAACCAAGCCCTCATTTTGCGGAATTAAACTCAAAAAATCATAGTGATTTTCTGCAGCCCAATTTGCAGACGCTTCAATAAGCTGGTGCATGAAACGGCGTCCCTGATAATCAGGCAACGTCGCCGCGGCGTAAATATACAGCGTTGGATACTCCGCCTCATTCAGACGCAGGGAAACGGGAATCAAATCCAACATGGAAACAAGTCGCCCGTTTTCTTCCCAAACAAGAGAGCGAACATCGGAAGGTCGGTTCTGATAATAAGAACTAATATAAAAATCGGGATCACCAAAACAAACGCTCCAAATATTGTGCAATGATCTATGCTCCCCAGGTTCTGCAAACCGAATCATACCGTAATCCTTTCCCGATGCAATGTCTGTCCTGTCTCAAATTTCTCCCACTCCAACACCGTCAATTCACTTTCCTTACACACGCGGAACTTCGTCTCTAAAAAGGCGGGGTGATAGGACAGTTTCGCCTTTCGTAAGCCTTCTGAACCGGTATCGTCCTCCCGATTCACATAAAGAAATCGTTCTCCATTTGCTAAAATGAATTGCTGATTAATCATAGGATACGCGCCGTGATATTCGGTAAACGCCTTCTCAATATGCACAAGCAGCGTATCCGAATTGAGCGGCTCGCCAATGGTAAAAGCCACTACCTGCTGATCGACGCGCAAAAGTCCTCCGATCAAATGAAGGTCAAAATAATTAGCGAACGCCTCTTTGACAGCGCACTGTTCTCGCTGCTTGCTCTCATCCAAAGCACATTCGTTTTGCAGACACCATTTTTGATTCATTAGCATGCACTCCGGAAGATTTTCAGGGGTAATCTGTTCATAGCTCCACCGGTTTTCAAACTGAGCTAAAAAGCGATTGATATGATTCCGTTTTCCGTGAAGCTTTTTCCCTTTCAAAGCGACCAGGCTTTGTGCAGTATAAATATAATCAAAGTCACTGCGAATCGGCGCAAAGAAGTACCGCCCCGGAAACAAGGTCTCCAATTCCGCGCGGGACTGCTCGTTAACGCTGTGCATCCAAAAAGGCTGTTCTTCCATTTTCGCGTCTTCCTCTAAAGCAAGCAACGCGCCTTTTAAATCCCCAATTCCCGGCGGAAAGAGATAGCTGTAATTCCCTTTGCTTCCCGAACGCAACAGCAAACGATCTTCCAGCTGGGCTACCTTCGTATGAAACACATGACGCCATAGAAAAATGGTGCCAAAAGAATACTCACACCCCCGAAAATCAGAAGCATGAATCAAGGGATCTATCCAATCACGGTCTGCCAATTGCAGTGGCTTCCAATCTAACATACTGATAAAAACACCTCTATTTTTTTCCTGATTTGTTCAAAAATTTCCGGAATAGAACAGGCGGCAACTCCATTATCACATCGAACGATTTCCCAATGTTTCTTCTCAGCAGCATAATAAGCGGCTTCCCGACAGCGAAGCAGATAATTACAATCCCGCTCGTGTAAGTCCCGCTTCCATTCGTCGCCAAGGTACCGATTACTAAGCAATTTATGAGAAATAGCGGGATCCATATCCAGATAAATCAGTTGATTCTCCCTGGGGAGACCAAGCAGGTGATACTCATATTCATAAATCCAGTCGAGAAAATCGTCCCATTCCGCTTTCGGCAGTTTTACCATCTGGTGAATGGCGTTGGAACTGACATATCTGTCCGCCAAAATCCAGGATCCTTCCTGATAATCCTTCTTCCACTCGGTGAGATAACTGATATATCTGTCGCAGGCATAAAAGCTTGCGGCGGCATAAGCGTTCACTTCTTGGGCTGTGCCGGCAATTTCTCCGTTCAGATACATCTTGACCAGCTCGGATGACCGACTTTCATAATTTGGAAAGGTAATCGCCTTTGCCGGCAAATGTCGCTGATGAAAATGTTGCAGCAACATTTGTGTTTGAGTCGCTTTTCCGCTCCCGTCTAATCCATCTATCACAATTAGTCTTCCCATATTACACATCCAAAAATCCCTGTACCAAAGACTGGTAATGCGTTCGAACGGTCTTGGCCTTGCCGCAGGTCATTTTCCCTTCGCTGCAACCGCCGCGAACGCAAGAAGGTCCTGCATGGCAGAACAATGTCGGAGCAATTGGAAGAACCAGCCGAAGCATCTGTTCTGCCAACTCCCGAATTTCCCACTGAGCACGGTTGCAACACCGCAATTCAAAGAAATGCAACAGACTCCTCGCGTTCATTGTGAGAATCATTTTAGTCGAACACGCATTGGGAAGGACAAATCTTGCGTCCTCAATGGCCGTCTTTTCCGCCGCTTTTTCGGCTTCCGTCGCAGAAACGCCCTGATCCAGCAGCGTTTTCAGTCGCTTCTCTTTTAAAAGCGCTGTCAGCTTCCGATAAGTATCCAAATCGTGGCTCATTGCCTCTTGAAACAAAGAGGAAGCCTCCGGGTCATCCGCTATCTGAGGCGGCGTTACAAAAGTAAAATCTTTCTCATTGACATAACGCTGGCTCTGTACGCTAAATGAAGCGATCCGATGTCTCGTAATCTGAGCCAATAGCGCACGAGAAACCCCTTCAATCCCAAATGTAAACGAAATATGCTCCATAGGGCTTTCATGTCCTAGCCGCGAGAGCATGTCCACAAATTTTCTGGAGCCTTCCTCCGTAATGCCGTTCGACAGGTCATCCAAGGATGAAGCGCTGTAACAAAGCTTTGCCGCACAGGCAATGATTTTCTCCGGATCAGGCGTATGAGTCAATAGCTGTACCTTCATGATGATTATACTGATCCCTTCTGTTTTGTAAGCTGCTGCAATGCTTTTGCCAATTGATCAGGACAAGAAGTCCCTTTTTGACCGCAGTGAATCCCTTGAAGGAGCGAAGAAACCTCTTCCGGTTTTCTTCCCTTTACCAAAGCGGAAATCCCTTTTAGATTGCCGGCGCATCCTCCTAAAAAAGACACCTTTTCGATCAGACCATCCTGATTCAATTCTATTTGAATTTCACGGCTGCAAACACCGTTTGTCCGATAAGTATATTTCATTGTTCCTTCTCCTTTTATTTTTTGTTCCTTTCTCTAGCTAGTAATTGCTCCAACACCCCTGACGGCGTTGTACAACATCCGATTTCAAGGTGGGAGCCGGAATGATACATTCCATGAAAATCAGAACCGCCGGTTGTCAATAACTGATGGCGTTTGGCAAGCTGCAACAAATATTCTGTTTCTTCAGGTTTGTTTTTTGGATGCCATACTTCCAACCCATCCAACCGGTGTTCCGCAATCAGCTCGCGCATAAAATCAAAACTATCGTATAGACCAGGATGCGCAAGCACAGCAACCCCATCTGCGGCGTGAATTGCATCCAAAGCCTCGCGCACATCCGGATAAATAACCGGCGTCAACAAAGAATCCTTTTGATCGGAAAACAAGTTCTGATACAACTCGCCATAGATGGAATCGGTATAACCGCCGTCCATCAACGCATGCATAATATGCTGCTTATAAATACAACGGCTGCCCTGCGCGTACCGAGTAATCCATGACGGCGGAATCGGATATCTTTGTAAAACCTTCTCTGCCATTTCATTTCCAGCCTGTTTTCGGCAGTCGGTAGTTTCTTCGCAAAGCCGCAACAAATATTCCGGCTTGTTGGGCTGATAACAAAGGATATGCACCTTCCGCCGACGAAGATAATCATAACAGGAAAATTCAACGCCCCTGAGCACAGAAATCCCATATTGCCGACCAATTGTCTGGGCATAAGAAAAAGACTGAATGGAATCATGATCAGTTATGGCAATACAATCAAGACCCGCAGTTTTGGCATAAGCAATGACCTCTTCAATACTCAAAGAACCGTCAGACAAGGTTGTATGAACATGCAAGTCCCCGCGCATCAATCTACTTCCCCTCCTTTCAAAATCTCAGTTTCACTTTGACACGTCCTTATTATGACAAATTTAGATCTTTTTGTCAAACAACGAAAAACCCGGCAAACAGAAACGTGCAAACAGAATCCACCATAGCCGCCGCAACATCAAACAACAACAATAC
>CAKRVU010000008.1 GCA_934408835.1 uncultured Oscillospiraceae bacterium
AAGGATGATACTCCAAATGGATTCAGAAAAAGAATTTGAACCGCTCATCTACACTTTAATTGATGAGGAAGAAAAAGAGCATGAATTTGAATTGATCGACCAATTGGAATTCAATGATACCACTTATTATGCTATGACTCCAGTTCTGTCAGATCCAAACTCACTGGAAGAGTCCGACGGCGAATTGATTCTCCTAAAGAGCCAATTGGATGAAAACAACGAAGAATTACTGACCACGATTGATAACGAAGAGGAATACAATCAAATTGGGCAGAAATTCTTAGACCGCCTGGATTTGTGGAACCTTGAGGACGAAGAAGAGGAAGACGATTGACCGATAGTTTCCGTCTAATCGAAGTTTTATAGATCGTCCCTTGGAACGGATAGAAAATCCCAAAATTTATTCCGCTTTTGGGATTGCAATTTTCAAAATATGTGATATAATAAAAACGAAATGATTCTTTGATATCGTTTTATTGTAGATGATTTGATTCAAATATCAGCAAACTGTCTTGATGTTTGATTTTCTTACTGCCTTGTATCGTTAGTGCGAACATTATAAATCCAACACTTTATGATAAGGGAGTCCCATCTCTATCCGCGGATTGCAGACCTCCCGCTCTCGCGGCGGACGAAGGGAGCGTGAACCGGAAGGAAGACACCCACCTGTGTATAACGGGTTTCCTTTTTTTCGCACGACGTCAAGGCGGTTTGTTTTTTTATATTGATTTGAAAAAAACGAATTGCAAACGTTGTCGAATCGTTTGAAACAGAATGAAAAAAGCTGCTGTGGTTACAATAACACCAGCAGCTTTTTTCTTTGCGTATTTTAAGGAGAGATTATGAAAGGAACCAGGCAATATGCGCCGATCGGATTTGCGGCGGGAATTTTAAACGGGTTATTCGGCGCCGGCGGCGGTATTATCGTAGTACCCCTGCTAGAACATACCGGCATTGAAGCCAAAAAGGCGCACGCAACATCTATCGCCATTATTTTGGCTTTATCCATTGTCAGCAGTGTTTTTTACTATATTCAAGGAAAGCTTGTCTTTGGCGAAATCATATGGTATCTCCCAACAGGACTGCTCGGGGCCATTTTGGGCGCGTTCTTGTTGAAAAAAATTTCCAATCATCTGCTCCGGCGAATCTTTGGCGGAATGATGGTTCTGTCAGCCGTCAGGCTTTTGATAAAATGATACTTTCCATCATTGTAGGTCTCTTTTCCGGTATTGCCGCTGCTCTCGGCCTCGGCGGCGGCTTCGTCTTGCTGGTGTATCTGACTGCCATCGCCGGCGTTGACCAGCTTCAAGCGCAGGGAACGAATCTCCTTTTCTTCCTGCCAATTGCCATCGTTTCCCTGATTCTGCACTTCAAAAATCATCTGATAGAGAAAAAACCTCTTTTGCCCGCAATCCTGTTTGGAATTGTTGGCGTAGCCGCAGGCGCCGTACTCGCATTTTGGATTCCCACCTATTGGCTGCAAAAACTGTTTGCCGTCTTGGTGTTAATCGTTGGCGTCAAAGAACTTTTTCGAAAGAAGCCTAAAAAGGATGAAGAGAAGTCCAAACCAAAAAAACCTTCCCATTCCACCTAATCGCACACCGTCTTGCACTCTGAATGCCCGCTCTTTGGAAAAGAAAAGGAGACCGATTTGGATGATTTCACGGGAACAGCTCCCTCTCTGGTTCCTTGCCGTTTCTCCCTCGCCTTCTGGTCCATCATGAAAAATGTTCCTCCGTCCTAAGAGAAACTATACGGTATAAAAAAGCATTTTGCGTTTCATACTAACTTTGTAAGAAAAACCTCAGCAAACCACGCAGAATACCTACTCAAAGGCTGCTTCAAGGAAGGATGAAGTAAAATGAAGAAAGTTTATCATGGAAAGTCTCGACTTTCCGGGAAAGGGTTTTATATCGCATTGGCCGTTTGCCTGGTAGCCATAGCGATCGCTACAACAATCGCCATCAGCCGAACTGTGACGCAGATTGACAACCAGAGCCTTGACTTGCCAAGCGCGGCTGAGAATATTGCGGACGTCACCAACCCGCAAACGGAAATCCCACGAACCTCCAGCCAAACAACCAGCTCGACCTCTGCCGCCGGTTCATCTGCAACAGGCAGTAATAGCAGCACCGCGTCGCAGTCAACCTCCTCAAAACAGGTACAGCAGACAACGACTAAGGCGGCGGCAACCAGCTTTTCGATGCCGTTGGCAGGAGAAATCATCAACGGCTATTCGAACGGAGAGCTTGTAAAATCACACACTCTGGGAGACTGGAGAACGCATGACGGTTGGGACATTGCCGCACCTGAGGCAACACCTGTCAAAGCATGCGCAGACGGTACAGTATCCGATATTCAACAGGACGATATGTGGGGAACCACCATCACAATCGACCACGGCAACGGGGTACAAAGCTTCTATTACGGGCTGAACCCAACGATACAGGTGAAACTAGATCAAACTGTTTCAATGGGCGACGTGATAGGCTCGGTCGGAGATACCAATCAAATGGAAATCGCAGAAGAATCCCATCTTCACTTTGCAATGAAAAAGGACGGAAAATGGGTTGACCCCGGCGAATATATCAACGCGCCAAAAACAGAATAACAGGTCTTAATCGGCAAATGCAGTTACATGAATAGCACATGTAACTGCATTTTTCCTAGTCATTTACCAAAACGGCTTCTCATGCCAAACCCAACAGGCGCACAGCTGTCGTCACCATAAAGCAGACGGTTAGTCCAACAACGGTCGGAACCAGAAAGGAAACCGCCGTCCATTTCCAGCTCCCGCTTTCTTTTCGTATTGTCAAGCAGGTAGTGGAACAAGGCCAGTGCATTAAACTGAAAAGCATGGTAGAAAGAGCTGTAAGCCAAGTCCAGCCGTTTGCCACAAGCAAAGTATGCAGCTCGTTCAAGCTGGTATAGCCAACCAAAGAGCCTTGCGACAGGTACGCCATAATCATAATCGGAATCACAATTTCGTTGGCAGGAAACCCCAAAATAAAGGCGGTAAGAATAACGCCGTCCATCCCGAACAGGCGGGCAAAAGGATCCAGGAAATCGGAACAATGCTGCAAAATGCTGACATTTCCAACGGTAATATTTGCCGCAAGCCACAGAATAAAACCGGCAGGAGCCGCGACCATCACGGCGCGCGCCAGGACAAACAGAGTCCGGTCAAACACAGAGCGGACAATCACCTTTCCAATCTGAGGTCTCCGATAAGGCGGAAGTTCTAATGTAAAAGAAGAAGGAATTCCTTTTAAAACGGTATGCGATAGAATTCTGGAGACCAAAAACGTCATTACAACGCCCAGCACGATTACGCCCAATAGAATCAGCGCCGAAACTGCGCTTTGTGCCCACGGACTGAGAATCGCGCAGGAAAAAAACATGGTAATCAGTGCAATCAGAGTCGGAAACCGCCCGTTGCAGGGCACAAAGTTGTTGGTGATCATCGCAATTAAACGCTCCCGCGGCGAATCTATGATGCGACAACCAACGATTCCGGCGGCATTGCAGCCAAACCCCATGCAGGTTGTCAACGCCTGTTTGCCGCAAGCACCTGCTTTTTGGAAGGAATGGTCGAGATGGAACGCCACCCGAGGAAGATATCCAAAATCCTCCAGAAGGGTAAAGAGCGGGAAAAAGATAGCCATTGGCGGCAACATCACCGATATAACCCATGCGACCGTACGGTAAACCCCTTCAATCAAAATCCCTTCGAGCCAATCGGGCGCGCCCAAAAATACAAACAGTTCTGTCAATTGATTTTGCAGCCAAAACAAGCCGCTTGACAAAAGCTCCGACGGATAGTTAGCGCCCACAATCGTCAACCAGAAAATGCCGCCAAGCAACAATAGCATCACTGGAATCCCAGTCCATTTTCCGGTTAGAATACGGTCAAGCTTCCGCTCTTTCTGGGAAATGCCCGGGTGTATTACCGTCGCTTGTGCAAGCTCCTCCGCTTTGCGAACAGACGCCGATATGATTTCATCCCGCACCGCTTCCATCGGAAGAGCATTCGATAACAGATAGGTTCGCGCCTGTAGGAGCCGTTCCTCCAGTTCATCGGTAAACAACCGATCGCCGTATTCTTTTCGCAGCCCCTCCAGCATGGAAGCGTCCTCCTCAAGAAGCCGCAGCGCAACAAAATCGGCATCAATCGGTATCCGATCCTTCAAATATGGCGTCAAAATGGAAACGGCATGCGCGATAGGTTCAGAATAGGTAATCGCGGCAGTTTGCAGCTGTTCTTGACGTAGCACCCTTTCCACCGCCTCAAACAGCTCGGTTAACCCCTCGCCGCTTCGCGCCGTTACCCCCACAACCGGAACCCCAAGCTGATCGGACAGTTTTGTTAAATCCAACCGGATTTTCTTCTTTTCAGCCTCATCCATCAGATTGACGCAGACAACCACCCGTTTCATGATCGACATAGTCTGCAACACCAAATTCAAATTCCGCTCAAGGCACGTCGCGTCACAAACTACAATGGCAACGTCCGGATGTTCAAAACAGAGGAAATCCCGCGCTACCTCCTCCTCAGCTGAGTGCGCGCTCAAAGAGTACGTCCCTGGCAGATCAATTAAAATGTATTCCTGACCGTGAAAGGTATGGCGTCCCTGTGCACTGGCAACCGTTTTCCCAGGCCAATTACCGGTATGCTGTTTCATTCCGGTCAGCTCGTTGAACACCGTGCTTTTTCCAACATTGGGGTTCCCCATCAGGGCAATAACCCGTTCGTCCCCGTTTTTGATTATCTTTAATCCTTTATCGGCTGCGCCGCGTCCTGTCGATGCAGCTGTTAGACCCACACAGATTCCTCCCTATGCCGTTTGTATTAAGATATCTTTGGTATCCTCCTCCCGCAAGGCGATCACGGCGCCGCGAATCAAAAACGCCACCGGATCTCCAAACAGACTGCGTTGCAGGCAAAAAACTTTGGTTCCGGGAATCAGTCCGATGTCAAACAACCGTCTGCGCATGCTGCCCGTTGTCCTGATCTCCGATACATACCCGCTGCTTCCCTCAGTTAATGTATTTAATCCTCTTGTCTGTTTCATATCTATACTCCTTTTTCAAAGAAACCGGCTAAAAAACGCCGGTACTGAATCTTTTCTTTCTCACATAAAGTTGTACCAGGAAAACTTTTTTTGACAGTATCATCCTATTACAATCCTCGCGTTTTGGTGAAAGGAGTCTGAGCCTATGGAAGAACAGTTTTATACTCTGGAGGGATACCACCGAAAGAACCGCGCCGATATTTCAGAGGCAATGGAGGATTACCTGGAGATGATCTTCCGGGTTGCCGGCAACGGCTCTGTTCAGGTCAAAGAGGTCGCTGAAAAATTACATGTACGCCCATCGTCTGTCACCAAAATGGTACAGCGTCTGCAAAAAAAAGAACTGGTTTTTTATGAGCGATACGGCAAAATCTCTCTTTCTCCCGACGGGCTGCTGCTCGCTTCCTATCTGATTGACCGCCATCAGATTCTAACCCGTTTTTTCTCGCTGCTTCATGACGACGGCTCCCATTTGGAGGAAGTGGAACAGGTGGAGCATTACTGGGAGCCGGAAAGCGTCAAAAAACTGGAGCAGCTTCTTCCACTGATGGAGAAATGGCTTGACAAAAAGTAGGATTCCCCCACCGCTGTTGTTTTTTCGCCGCCAAAGACAGAAAAAAGCAAACGCCTTTCACTAAAAAGAGCGAGGTTGTAACGCCCCGCCCATAAAAACAATCATATCATCGGTCTCCCTGTCAGGAAAAACCTGCAAACAGGTGGAGAAAGAAACCCTTTCACAAGGAGAGACAGAACACTAAGCAAAACCATTTCCGCAACCGGCAACGGCGTGTGGCGCTATCCAAGACCTACGTCCAAACTCAGCATCAGTGTAAATCCCAGCGCAAAAAATAAGGTTCCCAAATTGGAATGCTCTCCCTGAGACGTTTCGGGAATCAGTTCTTCCACTACTACATAAATCATAGCCCCTGCCGCGAAGCTGAGAAGATAAGGCAAGATTGGGACAAAGAAACCAGAAGCCAGAATGGTAAGGATTGCAGCCACCGGCTCAACGGCTCCGGATAAAGCGCCCCACAAAAAAGCGTTCCATTTTTTCATTCCTTCTGCATGCAGCGGCATCGAGATAATGGCTCCTTCCGGAAAATTCTGAATTGCCATACCGACGGCAAGAGTCATCGCTCCCGCAGTGGTAATCGCGTCGTTTCCGCTCATACAACCCGCAAACACCGCGCCTACCGCCATTCCTTCGGGAATATTGTGGAGCGTCACCGCCAAAATCAGCATTGTGGTTTTTTTCAGCGCCGCCCTCGGTCCCTCCGGCTCGTTGCCGTCCTTGTGTAAATGCGGAACGGTCAAATCCAACACCAGTAAAAACAAAATACCGGCCCAAAATCCAACTACCGCCGGTACAAAGGACCATTTCCCCATAGCGGCCGACTGATCCATAGCCGGAATGAGCAAGCTCCAAATGGAAGCGGCTACCATTACGCCCGCCGCAAAGCCTATGAAAGCGCGGCGCACCATCTCGTTCAATGTATTTTTCAGAAACAGCACGCAGGCAGCGCCCATCGTCGTTCCCAAAAACGGAATCCATACCCCTTGAATGACTTCTCCAAACATCTGCGATCTCTCCTAAAAAGACTCAAACTAAACTACCTTACGCGCTCCCGCGCATTCTTGTTGTGCCGGTATCATTACAATACCTGCAAATTCACGATCCCTTGATTCATATGATAACAGAAGCTTCTTGCCGTGTCAAACCGCCGTTGCAGCCGTCTCAAACCCATGTGTTATCAGCCTGATATCTCATCTGTTCATCATCAACCGCCCAATCGCGCAACCCATTTTTTGAAAGCTGAGCTACCGACGGCAAACCAAATGACACTACCTCCATATGCACACTCATCGTTATAAAATCCGAGTGTGTGTTACGTAAATCTAAAAATAAATACGATTTTCAATATTTTTGATAAAAATGCTTGACAAACCTTGTACAATCAGTTATCATATGTAGTAAGTGATATGCTATTTTCTATAGACAGCAGGTATCCGATTTGGATGTAAAAGAGACCCTCTTGCCTGCCGAGGAGAATTTGCAGATTGAATTGGATTTCATTTGCCTTTCTCCCGCAATTCTGGAGAAAGGCTTTTTCTTTCCCAGTGTGGCAATCACAAATCCGCACCAAGGAGGTGAACGAAAATGCCAAGCGAGAAAAACCTACAATCTAAAAAGGAGTTTGTTGCAGAGCTGACCGAAAAAATCAAAGGTTCTGTAGCGGGAGTCCTGGTAGATTATAAGGGAATCA
The DNA here is from genome assembly GCA_934408835.1 of uncultured Oscillospiraceae bacterium. Lineage (GTDB taxonomy): Bacteria > Bacillota > Clostridia > Oscillospirales > Ruminococcaceae > CAKRVU01. The sequence goes on from CAKRVU010000008.1 coordinate 7,337, forward strand.
ATGTAGAGCAAGACACCAAGCTCAGAAAAGAGATGCGTGAAGCCGATGTAGAGTATTTTGTCGTCAAAAATACCATGCTGCGCTTCGCGTGCAAAGAAGTCGGTTACGATTTTGACGCACATCTGGAAGGAACAACAGCTCTGGCTCTAAGCAAAGAAGATCCGATTGCAGCAGCAAAGGTTCTATCAAAGTATGCGAAAGAATTAAAGGATACCACACAATTTTCCATTAAAGCCGGCTTTATGGATGGCAAGCCTGTCGACGCAGCTACAGTGGTTGAAATCGGTTCGTTGCCGTCGAAGGAGCAGCTGGTCGGTCAGCTTCTGAGCGTGTTGGTAGCGCCGATGCGCGGTCTTGCTGTTGCGTTAAATGCAATTGCCGAACAACAGGAATCCGCATAATGCAACCGCAAAATCATTATTTATTCATTAGGAGGATATATTTTCATGGCTGATGTAGCAAAATTTATTGAAGAAATCAAAGCTCTTTCCGTATTAGAATTGAATGAGCTTGTAAAAGCAATCGAAGAGGAGTTTGGCGTTTCTGCGGCAGCTCCGGTTATGATGGCAGGTCCTGCGGCCGGCGGCGACGCAGCGGAAGAGAAGAGCGAATTTGACGTTGTTCTCGTAGAAGTCGGAAGCAGCAAGATGAATGTTATCAAGCTGGTAAAAGAAATTACCGGTCTCGGTCTGAAAGACGCAAAAGCAATCGTTGACGAAACTCCGAAAGCGGTCAAAGAAGGCGTTGCTAAAGCCGAAGCGGAAGAAATGAAAGCAAAATTGGAAGAGGCTGGAGCAAAAGTCGAACTGAAGTAATTCTCGCTTTTGTCAGAAAACAGAAATCTGTTTTACCGCTTCTTATTTCAAAAACATTAAAGACGTCCTTTCTGTGTCGTTGGGTGGTTGAAGCACTCACCGCCACATCAGAAAGGACGTCCTTTTTTACTCTGTTTCACCAAACGGCTTAACAAAACCGCTTTTTAAATCGCTTTCGCAGCGACTTTTTTTATCTGCGCACTCCTCCGCTTCCGGATTGAGCGACTATCGTTTTAACGCTAGGCTCGGGTTTGCTTTTGTTCCACCTTACTCCCATTCCATCTCCTGCACCGGAAGTGTCGTTTTTTATGCGTTCGCACACTGTCCTTTTTAGACATCCCGTTTCCCAGATTTCTTTTTGGAAGGAGATTTTTTCAGGTTGGTTGACAGATCCTCTTTGGAATAAGATCGCGCAGGAGCGTCAGTCTGATCGAGAAGGCGCACCTGATAAATTTGCGTCAATAAGTTCCGATCACAGACAGTTCCAACGCCGTCCGGAGTTCTCACAGTAGCTCCAATGGGAATCGACTCTTTGATAAAATCATTATAGACTTCGTGTTCATATTTGAGGCAGCACATCAGGCGACCGCAGGTGCCTGAAATTTTGGTGGGATTGAGCGCAATCCCCTGTTCTTTTGCCATTTTAATGGATACCGGGTGGAAACTGGACAAGAAGGTGGAGCAACAAAATGGTCGCCCACAAACACCAAGACCACCAATCTGTCTGGACCCGTCTCTGACGCCGATTTGGCGCATTTCAATCCGAATGCGGAAGATAGAAGCCAGCTCTTTTACCAGATTGCGGAAGTCGATACGTCCATCGGAGATAAAGTAGATTAGCATTTTGCTCTGATCGAAGGTATAGTGAATTTTTACCAGCTTGATATTCAAGTGGTAGCGCAAAATGCAGCTTTTGCTAATCGGAAGCGCCTGTTGTTCTTTTTTGTGAAGCTCCTCCAACTTCTGGAGATCTTTCTTGGTGGCAAGCCGGATGATGGAGCGCGGAGCACGAGATTTCCTGCTTGCCGAAGCTTTTTGTTCCTGCGAGGACAATACGTTCGCGTACTCCAAACCGTGCGCTGTGGGAACGATGACGGCAGTTCCGGCCGATAACGGACGATGAGAAAGATATTTGGCTGTTTTATTGTTATCATCAAAATGGACAGTTAGAATGTATTTCATCGAGTACCTCCTGAGTTTATTCCAATAAATCCACACAAAGACGGCAGAGGGTAAGGCGAGTGTTTCCGTGCAGAGAAATCAATTCTTCCGTATCTTCGATTGCACGAATCATCCGTATCATGGCGTCTATCGAGTAGTTTTGGCTGAGTGCGGACAAGACGGACGCGCGTGAGAAGAATCGCTGCATGAGGGCGGCGCGAATTCGTTCGGTCAGGGCAACTAACACAGCGCGGAAAAGCGGCAAATTTTTTTCGAGAGGGGCGACAGCTTGGAGAAAGGCAAGACGGTTTTTCTGCGCCAACGCCTGCTCAAGCTTCCCTGAAAGAGAAAGAACCGATTGTCCGGTAGAGTCGCTGGCATAAAAGATGGCGCGTCCGATATTGCCGTTTCCCAATAGAGCGGCCTCGTCCAAAAGGGAGCGATCTGCTTTCGGACAGGAGCGCTCCAACGCCTCGCGGCATTCCCGATCCGTCACCGGGAACAGATCGACCGAAAGGCAGCGGGAAGAGATGGTTTGCAAGAGATTGGCACGATGATTGCAGGTCAGCAACAGCACCACCCCCGCCGGAGGCTCTTCAAACAATTTCAGCAGAGCGTTTGCAGCCTCTTCCAACATGGTCTCCGCCCGCTTGAGCAGAAAAACGCGGTAGGAGCTTTCGTTCGGTCGAATGTGAGCGTTTGTAATCAATGCCCGTACAGCGTCCACCGGAAAGCTCTCTTTCCCCGGTTCTGGACCGATTTCAGTATAATCGGGGTGACAGCTGCGCTGCATTTTGTTGCAGCTGGAGCATTGCTCACACGGAGGCGTTTTGTCCTGACAGAGAATCCCTTTTGCAAACTGACGCGCCAAAGTGCTTTTTCCGGTTCCCGTTTCTCCGCTAAACAGATAAGCATGTCCGATTTGACCGGTAGCAAGGGTGTTTTGAAGGAACGAGAGCGCCGGCTTATTTCCATAAAATAAAAAACTCATTATATTTTCTCAAACCGATCGATGTCGGTTACAATAATGGTTGCGCCACCAACGGTAATTTCCACCGGAGCCGAAAAACTGACGCCTGCGTCGCCAATGGTTGCAGAAGGAATGGTCTGGGTGCGCTTTTGGCTGTGCGCCTTGATGACTTCGATGGCTTTGTCCACCTTATCGGCTTCCGTCGCAATGAAAAAGGTGGTGTTTCCGGTCATCAGGAAATTTCCGGTAGAGGCAAGTTTGGTGGAAAAAAAGCCCTCCTTGCTCAGGGCGTTGGCAACTGTGCGGCTGTCATCATGATTTACGATCGCATAAATCAGTTTCATAACGGGATCCTCCTTTTGATATGCATTCATTTTATCACATTTATTTGAGAAATGCCACTCTTTTTCAGTGCTTGGCAAAGTTTCTCAGTCAATTCTTCTCCGGCGGCAACCAGCGGGATTCCCGGCGGACAGGAAAAAACGGTTTCGCCCGAGACGGCTCCGACAGCCCGCGAAATGGGAACCGCCCGCTTTGGGGCAAACGTTGCCTCCCGTAAGCTGCAACGTCTGACAGGCTCCAGAGGCGGCATCGTGCCGGAAATTGCAAGCGGCGCCCGCCTGGGAAGTTCGAGAAAAAATCGGCGCAGCCGCGTCCAATCGCGATCTCGCAAAAAGGGAGAAAGGAGGAGAATGAGATATCGATCCTGTACCCATTCCGGCTCCATTTGATTCTGACGCAACAGGGCGGCAAGCTCCTTTCCGTGATAACCCAACCGGAATGCGTCGATGGTTAGTTTACTGCAATCGGTGTCAAGGCACGGGACGTTCGTTTCCGTTAAGAACTGCTCCTTTTTCCTTGACAATGCGGCAAAATCGCCTTTTGCCGTGCCTTTGAGGTAATCGCAGCAGCGGGCAATCGACAGCAAAATCAAATAAGACGGGCTGGTTGAACCAAAAAGCGCCATCGCCTGTTTGATCTCCTGTTTGGAGAAAAGACCGCGCCGAACATGAAGAAGAGCAGCTCCAGTAAAGGCCGGCAAGGTTTTGTGCAGGCTGTCCGAACAGAGGTCGGCTCCAAGTGACAAGGGATGTCTGTCCGCCGGAAGAAACCTTCGGTGGGAGCCATGCGCATTGTCGACCAGCAGTAAGGTATTATTTTGATGGCAGATCGAAGCGATCGCCTCGATATCAGCTGTATTTCCCCAGTAATCGGGAGAGGTAAGATAAAGCGCCGCCGGCTGCGATACCTGTTTGAGCAAGCCTTCCAGTTCTGTTGCCGAAGGCGGTTGACAAAGCCCGGTGGAGGCGGAAACAGTCGTCTGCAAAAAGATAGGCTCAATTCCCAGCAAAGCAGCAGCGTGGAAAAAAGAGGCGTGCGCCGAACGGACGGCGAGTAGTTTGCGGGAACGACAAAGGGTCAGCATGGTTTGGATACAAAGGGTGGAGCCGCCTGCTGAAAGGAAGCAGTCGGAATCATACAGCTCTGACAAAGCCCCTTCCAACTGACCGAGAACCCCGGTTGCCTGATACAGACAGTCTGCGCCCGCAATTTCTGTAATGTCGTCCTTTACGCCAATGGATTGAAGAAAAGAACAGTTGCCCTTATGTCCCGGCATGTGAAAACGGGAAACGTCTTCTGCCTGATACCATTTTAGAAATTCAACAAGTGATTTTTCCATTACATGGTTTCCGGTGCGGTAATTTTCAGGATAGAAAGAACGTTTTCCAGGACAATTTTGACGGAATTGACCAGTTTCAATCGTGCTTCCAAGAGGGGAAGCTCGCTGCCCTTGACATGACACGAATTATAGAATTTATGAAAGAGCGCTGCCAAGTCAAGGGAATATCGGGTAATCCGTGCAGGATCGTATTGCCTTGCCGCCTCCAGAAGCTCGTTTGGTAGGGTTGCCAAAAAGCGAATCAATTCACGCTCCTCCGGCGAGGTGAGGACAGCGGTTTCCGCCGCCGGGTTCGGAGTCAGGCCCTCCTCTGCAAGGTTGCGCAGAATACTGCAAATGCGCGCGTGTGCATATTGGACATAATAGACCGGGTTTTTGGAGGATTCTTCAACGGCGAGGTCTAAGTCAAAATCAAAATGAGAATTTGCTTCCCGGAGGTTGAAGAAGAAACGGGCGGCGTCAATTGGAATTTCGTCCAACAAAGAGACTAGAGTGATGGATTTCCCCGACCGTTTGCTCACCTTGACCGGTTTTCCGTCCCGGATTAAACGAACCATTTGCATTAAAACAACGTCCAGCCGATTCCCATCAATTCCTAATGCGTTCATTGCGCCTTTTAGCCGCGCCACATGTCCGTGATGATCGGCTCCCCAGACGTTGATGACCCGCTCGTAGCCGCGGATAGCAAACTTGTGATAATGATAAGCGATATCGGCGGCGAAGTAGGTAGGCACACCGTTCGCACGAATCAAAACATCGTCTTTTTCACAGCCGAATTGGGTAGACGCATACCACACAGCGCCCTCTTTCTCGTATGTCAGCCCTTTTTCTTTTAATCGCTCTACTACCGTTTCCACAAGGTGTTCCCGATAGAGGGTACTTTCAAAGAACCAGTTATCATAGACGATGCGGTATTTTTCTAAATCTCGCTTGAGTCCGTCTATATTTTTGGGGAGTGCGTAATCGACTAGCGCCTGTTTGCGCACCGATTCTTCGCAGTTCAGATAGCGGTCGCCATATAACTGCGCAAAAGCGGCGGCATGATCGGCGATATCCTGCCCCTGATAAGCGTCCTCCGGCATGGGGGGTGCCTCGTCCTTTAAAAAGTATTGTAGGTACCGGATATTTAAGGAGGTCGCAAATTTTTCAATTTGATTTCCGGCGTCGTTGACATAAAATTCGCGATCAACGCGGTATCCTGTACGGTTTAAAATCTCCGCCAGACAGTCGCCGATCGCACCGCCCCGCGCGTTCCCAATATGCATTGGACCTGTGGGGTTGGCGGATACAAATTCCACCATCCATTTTTTCCCGTTGCCGTAATCGGACGAACCGTAGTCCGACTGTTCCGTTTGGATGGCAAGGAGGACATCGGAGAACCAGTTCGCGCCCAGACAGAAATTTAAAAATCCGGGTCCGGCAATCTCATATGTTGTAAAAGAGGAGCCGGCAAGATCGAGGTTTTGCCCGATAATCTCAGCAATTTTGCGGGGCGGCATATGGAATGGACGCGCTGAAATCAGCGCCAGATTGGTGGCAAGATCACCGTGAGAAGCGTCGGCGGGAATTTCAATGGTAAAATCAGGCAGCGCTTCCGCCGGCAGGAGTTCTTTTGCAACGGCGCGAGCGAGCGCCTCCATCAGGAGCTGACGAAGCTCATCAGAGGCTTGTTTGACGAGGTTTTTCATAATAGGTCAATCCTTTCTATTGGGTCTCCCAGTTCAGGGCGATGTCATTTTCATTGAGGAGAGCTTGTCCGGTATACAAGCGGTAATGCAGACGCAAAATTCCGTGCGAGGACAAGTCTTTTTGTTCGACCGCGTTCGTTTGAACGGTGACAGGAGCTGAGAGGGAATGGACAGTCATGGTTGCCTGCGTGCGTTTTCCCTCCTCCAGCCGAAAACGGTAACTGGTAGCTCCGTCTGTTTCTAAAAATGCCAATCCCTCACGCCAGTAAATCAGTCGATACGCCGCTGCCGGAAGGGTAGCATCTGTTTGAACGAAAAAATAAAGATGTAGTTTATCCGAACGCCGTTGCAACCCGCCTGTTGTTTGAAAATGCAGCGTTTCGCCGTCCGGCTGCCGGCTGCAAATATCGATTCGAACAGGTATCATAAAATGTCCACCACAGCTTTTTGTGTTTTTCCCAAGATCTCTTGACCCAGAAACAAACGCGCGTTTTTGGTGAAGTTTTCAACATCATCGCTGACATAAAAGCGATGGATCCCGGGGGTAGTCGATGGGTTTTTCAGGTTTTTTTGCCGCAGCATTTCCTCTGTGTACCGTGCGGTTTCAGCACCGGGATCCACCAACTGTATCTCCGGTGGCAGCAAGGTGCGCAGCAGAGGAGCGAGCAGAGGAAAGTGCGTACAGCCCAAGATGATAACATCGGGCTCAAAGCGCAAGGCAGGGGCAAGGTACTCCTTTGCCGCCAGACGGGTAATGGCGCAGTCCGGCTCGGTATAGCCATTTTCTACAAGCGGCACAAAGAGAGGACAGGCGATTCCAAGCACGGTTGCCCCCGGAAGGAGGTCGGAGATGGCGACGGTATAGGCTTCGCTGCGGATGGTGGCCGGTGTGCCAAGAACGCAGATTCGCCCGGTTTTGGTCTGTTCCACAGCGCGTTTTGCCGCCGGAAGAAGGACGCCGGTATATGGAACAGGGAGCTTTTTCGTTATTTCATCAGGTAAAATTGCTGAGACTGTACCGCAAGCGGCAATCACCATTTTTACATCATGTTGGCGCAGAAAGGAGATATCCTGCGTTGCATATTGGGTGATGGTACGGCGATTTTTTGTGCCGTAAGGAAGTCGCCCGGTATCCCCGAAATAGACAATATGTTCGGCGGGAAGAAGACGAATAAGCTCCCGCACTACGGTCAGACCTCCCTGACCGGAATCAAAAATCCCGATGGGACGTTCATTCATTTGTATCCCTTCTTTTCTTGAAAACTCAATTTCTATCCGATTTGGTCTTTTTACTGTTCCATCGCGAAATTGATAAGAGTATCCAGCAGCTGTGGATAAGGCAGACCGCTCTCCGCCCAAAGACGGGGATACATACTGATGACGGTAAAGCCGGGCAAGGTATTCGGCTCATTGAGGTAAATTT